>JAOZTW010000262.1 GCA_029938985.1 Bacteroidales bacterium
TAGTAAAATTACAACAGTTTGATAATTATATTATTATGAAAGCAAAAACTTTAGTATTTTAATATGAAAGTATTTTTTCTTTTACTAATATCTATTTCCATATTTGAGTTATTTGCTCAAACACCAGATGCTTACAGTTTTTCGGAGCAAAATAATTTTTCACCAAAATCAATTTATTATCTCCACGAAGACAGTCAGAGGAATATATGGATGGGAACAGATTATGGTTTGTATAAATGGGACGGAAATAGTTTTACTAACATAAAAAACAACAATTATTCGGTTAGTTATAGTGCTATTAAGGAAGATAAAACAGGACGAATTTGGTGCCTTAATTTTAGTGGGCAAATTTTTTATGTAGAAGGCGACAGTTTAAAATTATTTATTGATGGTAAAAAAATGTTTGAAACATCACTTTGCTATATGATTGATTATTTCCCCGATATTTACATTGGTTTTTCTAAAGGAATAATTAAATTAGATTTTTATGATAAAAAAATAAGTAAATTTGGAATTACACAACCAATATATCATTTACAATCGTTTAACAAAAATTTACTTTATTATTCAATTTTAAAAATAGAAACCTCTAATCTTGATGCTCAATCTCAGATACTTTTCCAAATTGAAGATGGAGAAAAATTAAGCGAAATACCAAATTTATTTCAATTGAATAATAAAATTATTGTTATAGGTAATTTGTGGGTAGATAGAAAAAGAAAATGTTTTTTTTACGAATATTCACCTGATAATGATGAAAAAAATATTTCCTTTAATATTGAAAATGCAGTTAATGTTGCATCTGTTTTTTGTGATTCAGAGAATAAATTAATTTGGTTGGGAGCAACAAATGAACTTTTGGTTTTTAACGAAAAATATCAACCTGTTTTTAATGGAAAACTTCTTGAGGGGAAAAATGTTTCTGATATTATTAAAGATAAAGAAGGAAACTATTGGGTTGCAACACTTAATCAAGGTGTTTTTATTATTCCTTCTATTGAAATTCTATCTTTTAATCAAAAACTTTTTGATGACAATAAAATTATTGCGATAAAAAATGTAAAACAAAAATTATTGTTTGTTGAAACGTATGGAAAAATATATCAAAAAAATAGTTTTGGCAATATAAATCTAATCGGCGATATTAATCAAAAAATTGAAGCCGTTAGTTATGACCCTTATTTTAACTCCCTAAATTTTGGAAATATTATGTCAAGTTTTGATATTGATTCCAAAACAGTTCAGAAAAGTGTTTATGGACGAAATATTAAATCAGTTTCTTATATTTGTCCATATTTTATATTAAGTTCAAGTTCTGGTGATGCTTCTATAAGAACTTTGTTTCCTGCAAAGATAAATGTAAACTTAAAAAATATTTTATCTAAAGATGTAAATTTTGTTAAAAATTATGATAAATATTATACATCCACTCTTCGGATAAAACGTTCACACCACAACACTTATGATTTCAAAAACCATAACTTTTATGTGAGTTATTCCGATGGTTTGTTTTTTTATAACAACTCAAAACAAGAAGAGGTATATTTCAAAAACTCACCAATTTTGATAACTGCTATGAGCAAAGCTATAAATGGTGTGATTTGTTGCAATACAGTTGATAACAATCTATTATTTATTTCAAATGGTAAGGTTATTAAAAATATTAGAGTTGATATTTATATAAAAGAGATTGTACATTGGAATTTTTTTTTATTTCTTAGTTCCGAGCATGGTTTACTGAAAATTAATACAAAAAATGAAGAACAAATATGGATAACAACACATGATGGACTTCCTTCAAATTCAATTCTTGACATAGAGATTGTAAACGATACGATTTTTGTTGCAACAGAAAAAGGGGTTGCTAAATTTGCATGTAATAAAAACTTTGTAAATAATACTCCACCAATAGTATCATTTGAAAAAGTTGCAATTTGGGAAAAAGATACTATTTTGCACGACTCTTATTTTTTACCCTATAATCAAAATAATATTACAATCTATTTTAAAGCTATTTCTACTCGAAGCCGTAAAAACCACCACTTTAAATACAGAATGTTAGGGCTTGACACAACTTGGATTTCTCAAAAAAGTGAAATTAATTTTGTTCGTTTCCCTTCTATCCCTTCTGGAGATTATATTTTTGAAGTAAAGGCTGTTAACGAAGATGGTTATGAAAGCAAACCTGTAACTATAAAAATAGATATAGATGCTCCAATTTATCAGAAATGGTGGTTTTTTGTTTTTTGTGGTATTTTTGTTTTTATATTAGTTAGTATTATTTTTAGAATTAGAATTTCTATTATAAAAAAAAGAAATTCAATTATTAATGAAAAAAAAGATGTAGAAAATCAATTATTTTTGTCGCAACGTGAAGCATTGCGTTCACAAATGAATCCTCACTTTGCTTTTAATGCACTCAATTCTATTCAAAATTATATTATTTCTAATGATAAAGAACTCGCAAGCGATTATCTTGGATTGTTTGCAGATTTAATGCGTAAATATTTGCATTATAGCCAAGAAGAATTTATTTCAATAGACGAAGAAGTTGAAACTTTAAATATGTATTTAGAATTAGAGAAACTTCGTTTTGAAGACACTTTAAATTATAAAATATATGAAAGTGAGAATTTAAGTTCGTTGGAAATAATGATTCCCGTAATGTTAATTCAACCTTTTGTAGAAAACTCTATTAAACATGGTTTGTTTCACAGAAAAAATAATCGCATTTTAGAAATTTCTTTTATTGAAAAAAATAATAATATTCTTATTACAGTTAAAGACAATGGAATTGGTCGTAAACAATCTGCCGAAATAAATAAAATGCGACATCGTAAACACAAATCTTTTGCTACATCTGCTCTTCAAAAACGGATTAACCTTATAAATAAAAGTAAAAAAAACAATATTTCAATACAATATATTGATTTATACGATGATAACAAAAAATCAAAAGGGACTTTGGTAGAAATTAATATTCCTTTAAATTAGTAGAGTTTTGTTTGTGGATTAATACGTATTAACTGAAAAAGTCGGGAAAACTTTTTAGTAATACTTATCAATTAAGGAATGATACAATTATTCAATGGTTCAATGATACAATTATTAAATGGTTCAATGATACAATTATGTAATTATAAACCAATAGATTAAAAAAATATAAAGGTGTAAAAACTTTTGTATGGGTACTTATATCTCAAGGCAATAGGCAATTTTCTTGATTTTTATTAATCTGTTTTTCCAACTATTCTGTATATTACTGAAATAAATACAAATACGTTGATTTTTTATGTAAAATAATGTTGTAAAGACAAGGCATGCCTTGTCTCTACAACAAATTGTATGTTTTTAATATTGCAGAAAAGGTTTCCCTACTTTTTCAGGTATTAAAGAATTGTTTAAAAATAACTTATGAAACTGCGACATTTTTTTAATAGCCTAACTCAAATCATATTTAAAATCATATTCTTTCAGTTTTCTATACAAAGTACGTTCTGAAATTCCCAGTTCTTTTGCTGCAGGTTTTCTTTTATTTTCGTGTTTATCAAGTGCCTTAAAAATTAGTTCTTTTTCTTTGTCGGCAAGCGATAAATTTTCTTCAATTATTTCTTCTGTATCTTGTATCTCTCCATCATTTTCGTATTTATCAATTTTGTTTTCTTCGTTTTTAATTTCAATTTTATTATAATCCACAGAAACTATCTTTTCTCCTTTGTTGGCACCATAAGAATCAATTATCTGTTTTTTATCTTCAACAAAATCATTATTTGTTTTATTATTTGAGATTAATTTTTTTACGGTTTGTTTCAATTCGTTCATGTCGCTTTTCATATCAAAAAGAATTTTGTACAAAATTTCTCTTTCCGACGAAAAAGTTTTTGCATCAACTCCTCCACCACCTCCAGAGTTAGCATAAACAACAGGTAATTTATTAGTGCTGTATTCAGGCAAATATTTTTTCAATATTTTACCAGTAATATGCCTTTCTTCTTCAATTATACATATTTGTTCTGTAATATTTTTCAACTGTCTCACATTACCCGACCAGCGATAGTTGTTTAAAATGTGTTGCGATTCAGCATCTAATCTAATAGCAGGCATTTTATATTTTTCCGAAAAATCTGCAACAAATTTCCTGAAAAGAAGATAAATATCATTCCCTCGTTCTTGCAAAGGAGGTACTTTAATTGGTACAGTATTAAGCCTATAGTATAAATCTTCACGAAACTTACCCGTTTGAATTGCTTCAATAATATTAACATTTGTGGCAGCAATAACTCTTACATTTGTTTTTTGAACTTTTGAAGAGCCTACTTTTATATATTCGCCACTTTCCAGAACACGCAACAAACGAACCTGTGTTGAAAGTGGGAGTTCGCCCACTTCGTCCAAAAATATAGTACCATTATCTGCCACATCAAAATATCCTTTTCTGCTCTCGTAAGCACCAGTAAAAGAACCTTTTTCATGTCCAAAAAGTTCGGAATCTATTGTACCTTCGGGTATTGCTCCACAATTTACGGCTATATAACCATTGTGTTTTCTAACACTCAAATGATGAATTATTTGAGGGAAAAATTCTTTTCCAGTACCACTTTCTCCTGTTATCAATACAGAGAGGTCAGTATCTGATACTTGCATCGCAATTTCAACACACCTATTTAATCTGAAGGAATTACCAATTATTCCAAATCTTTGTTTTATACTTTGTATATTCATTTTTTTTTTTTATTGAAATATGGAAATGAAATTCAGTTGAAATTCATTTCAATATTTCATTTCTCTATATTTTTGTAATTTTAAATTCTACTCTACGGTTTTTAAGGTGTTCGTTTTCGCTGTCGTTTTCATGGATTGTTTGTGAGCCACCATAACCTTTTCCTGTTATGCGGTTTCCATTTATTCCTTTTGCAACTATATAACTTTTAACCGATTCTACTCTTTCTTCTGACAGTTTTTGTAATAATTCAGCATTTCCTCTATTATCAGTATGTCCCATTATTTCAACTTTCATTGAAGGATTTTTTCTCATAATATTTACAATTCTATCAAGTTCGGCATTAGATGTTTCCATTAAATCAGAAGAGCCTCTTTTAAAAAACACATTTTTTAGAGTAACAACTTCTCCTACTTCCATTTTAAATAAAAATAAATCTCGTTTTATTTCTTTATATTCTTTATTTAAAGTTAAGTCAATATTTTCGTTACCTGCAATATAATCTTTGGATTCGGCTCTAAAAGCATATTTTTTCCCATAAGGTAAAGTTATTTTATATTCACCAGTTTTTGGATTCGATTGTGCAATTCCAACTTCTTTTCCTGTTGTAAGGTCTTGATAAGTTATTTTAGCACCAATAGGTTTTTTTGATTCTTCGTCATAAACTTTACCATAAACAAGTGCTACTGGGTCTGGTTGCATTTCTTTTTCTAACTCCAAACGGTAAATATCCTCTGCTCCAATAGAACCACTTGTGGAAACCAAATACGCATAATCGCCTTTTGCCGAAATTGACAGGTAAGTATCCCAATCCAAAGTATTTACATTAGCACCCAAGTTTTTAGGTTTACTCCATCTTAGCCACGATTCGTCCAATCTTTTACTTACAAAAATATCGGCACTACCAAAACCATGATGCCCATAAGAACTGAAATACAAAGTCTTATTATCCGAAGCAAGAAATGGAGTTCCGTCTTGTGCAAAGGTATTTAGAACAGGACCCATGTTTTTTGGCTCGCTATAAGAACCGTCGTTTTGTAAAAAGCTTATATACAAATCCATATCGCCAAAAGTGTCTTTTCTTTGAATTGACATTAAAATTACCTTTCTGTCGTTCGACAAACTATACGTTTCGTATTCGTGAGTGTTGTAGAAGTTTTTTATTTTCACCTCTTTAGGAACACTCCAACCAGATTGAGTTTTGTCAGCAATAGAAATTCCTTGCTCGCTTTTATGACTACCATCTTTATTATACAAGCCCTCAACAAGCAAAGCATTTCCATCTGGCGTGCCTGTAATAACAACATTTACTCCGCTATTGTTTAGTGGTTTACCAATGTTTTTCAATTTACTCCAGCTACTATCAGATTGTAATTCAGAGTACCAGATGTCACATTCATGTAAAACCCCCAAGTTGTTTGGGTGGTAAATGCGACCAACATAAAGTATTTTTCCATCTGGAGAAATTATTGGAGCAATTTCGGAATACGATGAATTTACATTTGAACCAAGATTTACTTTTTGTTTGCCCGACATAATTGTTGTTGCTACATCAATTTTTCGTGAAGTGCTTGATATTTTGTAATAATCTATTTCGGCAGTTACATTTTGTTTGAGCATAAAACCATGAACTTGACCATAGAAACGAGAAAATTTTGTTGTATAAACTTGTTCGTTGTTAATATAATAATTAAAGTTAATCCCTTCTTTTTCAACAGTAAGGATATTGTATTTTCCCTGTGAGTTAATTTTTGAGGATTTTGTCCAAGCTTTGGTTGAAAAATACTTACCATCTTCGTAGCCTCCCACGTTAAAATACCCACTTGAAGTGATAATAAATTCGTAGCAATTCTCCCAACCTTTTGAACCCCAAACAATTCCGTAGCCTTGAGTTTTATTGCCATCTACTTGTCGGAGTTTTACTTCAATTTTAAAATTTTTACGATAGTCTATAAAATTTTGCATACCATACCATCGTAAAGACTGTTGCATACTACTTTTTATAGTATATATTCCATCAGAAATTTCGGCTAACTCATTACCATTTTTGATTGTTTCCCAGTTGTTTGAGTTGTCCTCAAAATTTTCGTAATATATAATATCTGATTTTTGAGATAACAATGAAGTTATTGTTATTAAAATTACTGTTGTAGTGATTATTATTTTTTTCATAATTTGTATAAATTTATAGTTTATAATATTGAATTAGGAATTAAAAATTTAAAATTGGTTTACACCTTAAAATTCATTTATTTACAAACAACTTTGCAAAAAAACAAAGTTGTATAACTCAACAATATTATTCTTACGGTTTACAGTCAAATATTGTGATAAAATTACATTATAGATTAAAAAATGCCATTTT
>JAOZTW010000880.1 GCA_029938985.1 Bacteroidales bacterium
TATATTCCTACTGCTGTATCCGAAGGTTATTCTCCTGATATATGTTCCTATCTTACAAGCGATATTGGAGCTTTTTTGTTAAACGAAACTCCTCTAAAAAGAAGTGGTTTCAAGTCAATACCAAAACCTGATATTCTTGTTTACAATACAAACCAATGCAAAGAAGTTGCAGATTGGTTTTCTTATTATGCCAATCATTTTGAAGCTCCAATTGTAGGAATTACTACTCCTTTATGTATAAACGATTTAACACAAGCCGTTATTAAAGATGTAGCTCAACAGTTTAAAGATATTATTCCAGAATTGGAGAAAGTAGCAACACAAAAATTTGATATAGATAAATTTAAAGAAACTATAAGACTATCCAGAGACGGATGTATTCTTTGGCGAAAAGTATTAGAAACAGCGACAAATAAACCTTCACCAATTAACTTTTTTGATGCCGCTATTCACATGGGACCAATAGTTGTAATGCGTGGAACACAATATGCCATAGACTATTATAACGTTTTATTAGAAGAATTAAACAACAGAATAAAAAATAATATTAGTGCTGTGCCAAATGAAAAACATAGAATCTACTGGGACGGAATGCCGCTATGGTATAAATTAAGCGATATGGCAAAATTATTTGCAAAATTAGACACTTGTATTGTAGCGTCAACATATTGTAACAGCTGGGTTTTTGATGATTTAGACCCTGCCAAACCTTTTGAGTCTTCGGCACTTGCATATTGCAAATTATTTATTGTAAGAGCTGACCCGGCTAAAGAAAAAGTATTAGAAAAATTAATGGAGGACTTTTCTATTGACGGAATATTATACCACGAATCTAAAACTTGCGCAAGAAACTCAAACAATCTTTTTGGACTTCAAAACAGACTTTTCAAAAAAACAAATATTCCGTTTTTGGAAATAAATGGAGATTTAAACGATTCGAGATGCTATAGCGAAGAGCAATCAATAATAGCAATAGAAACATTTGTTGACCAATTAAACAATTGATAATTAATTCCTTCTATTTCATTAAATAAATAATTATTGATAATAAATTTCAAATAAAAAATAAAATGTACAAAGTAGGAATTGATTTAGGTTCTTCATATACAAAAGGAGTTTTAGTGGACGAAAACAATAATATTGTTGAATATCATCTTGTTAAAACAGGTTTTGATTTTAAAAAAGCATCACAAAAAATTATTGATAAATTTTCTGAAAATTATAAAATAGAATATCCTATTTACACCTGCGGATATGGACGGAACCAATTAAATGTAGAAGTGAAATCAAATTCGGAAATTACAGCTTTGGCAAAAGCCGTTAACTATAAATACAAACGAGCTTGTTCGGTTATAGATATTGGAGGACAAGACACTAAGTTTGTTATGGTAAACGAAAAAGGTGGAGTTGCACGTTTTAAAATGAATAGAAAGTGTGCAGCAGGAACAGGTTCTTTTATTGAAGAAATAGCATATCGTTTAGATGTAACAGCAACCGAATTTAATCAAATAGCAGAAAATGCTACCGAAGAAATTAAAATAAATAGTTATTGTACAGTCTTTGCCGTTTCCGAAATTATTGGTAAAATAAAACAAGGAACTTCTTTGCCTAATCTTATTCTTGGTATTTATTATTCTGTTATAGATAGGTGTTTTGAATTAGCTCAAACTAATGATTATTTGATTATTACAGGAGGAATTCCAGATAACCACCCATTAATTATTAAACTTTTTAAAGAAAAATTTAAAAATACTGAAAGTCCAGAAAAATCACAATTTTTTGCAGCACATGGTTGTGTGTTGTTAAATAAATAATTATATAAATGTACTGTTTAAATTTCAATTATTTATAAATATTTTTATTAAAAAAAACAAAATTTTAGAATATAATAATATATTCACTAAAG
This sequence comes from Bacteroidales bacterium, assembly GCA_029938985.1. GTDB lineage: Bacteria > Bacteroidota > Bacteroidia > Bacteroidales > JAOZQN01 > JAOZQN01. The sequence goes on from JAOZTW010000880.1 coordinate 1,907, forward strand.
TATAAAATTAATGGAACAAAAAAAAGTAATACGAAAAGGTAGTTCTGATTTTAAAACAATAATTGAAGA
>JAOZTW010000263.1 GCA_029938985.1 Bacteroidales bacterium
AATAGCGAAGGAATAGCGAAGCAAGTACAAAGAATGTACATATTTAGCATGAAAAGTGCGTAAAAACAAAATTGAAATTAACATAAATTAACAAGCAAAAAAATATGTGTTTATTGTGCATTGCTGTAGTTGCAACTTTAGTTGCAGATTAAACGAAGTGGCGAGCAGTGAAAACGAACAAGAAAAAGGAACAAAGAAAAACGACGGTAGTCGTTTTTTTTTGTTTTTTTACGGCGCAGCCGTTCATTGATAATTGAAAATTGATAATTGAATATTGAAAATTTTACACCGATTTGTTTTCTAAAAGTTGTATAATTTTATCTTTTAACAATAGCTCTCTTTTAAGATATTCTATTTCTTGTTGTTTACTATCTAAAATTATACTAATATTGTTTACATTATAATTTTGAGAACCAATTATATCTCCAGTATTTTTAGAACTTTCCTCAAAAAAATAACCTACTGGAACATCTAATATTGCCGATATTTTTTCTAAAGTAGATATTTTAAAGTCCCCTTTTTTCAGTGCTTTGTACATTCCTGTCTCTGAAATTCCAACCTTCTCCGAAAGCTCTTTAATGCTCAACTTTTTTACAGTTGCCAATTTCTTTAATTTACTGATATTCACTTGTTATTATTTAGAATGATTATAAATGCAACTTTTATTACGTTTTATACTATACAATAGTTGTATTTAATATATAAATTGTATTATATTTGCACCGTTGGTGCAAAAATAAATAAGACCTCAATTGTCTATAAGAGCCTCAATTTTTAGCATCATTTTGTTTTTGATTATTATCTGTAGTTTTATAAGGTATTGTTATATAAAATGTTGAACCCTTACCTTTAACCGATTCAAGAGTTATTTGCCCATCTATTAATTCCACATTTTCTCTTGCTATGGAAAGTCCAAGTCCCAAACCACCTGCTTTTCTCGACAATCCTTTTTCTTCTTGCACAAAACGTTCAAAAATTGATTTATGGTGCGACTCGTTAATTCCAACGCCTGTATCTTTTATATATATTTGCAAGTATTTTTTATTATCAATTTCAATTAAATTATAACCCAACTCAATATAACCCGTTTTAGTAAATTTAAAAGCATTTTCTAATAAATTATTTAATATAGTATTTAATTTTTTATTATCAGTCATAATTGTGCTTTGAATGTCTGATAATTTTGTTTTCAAATTAAAAGTAATTTTATTATTTTCTAAATTGGAGTTGAAAATTTCATATAAATCTAATAATAAATAATTTATACATACTTTTGCTTCATAAACATTTATTTGTTTTGTACCAAGTTTTGAAATTTCAATTATGTTCTCAATAATTTTCAACAATTGTTTTCCACTTACTTGAATAATATCAGTGAATTGTTTTACCTTTACTTTATTTAAGTCTGGATTCTTCAGTAATTGAGAAAAACCTAAAATAGCATTCAAAGGAGTGCGTATTTCGTGCGACATATTATTTATAAACTCAGTTTTAAGCTCGCTACTTTCCTCTGCTTTTTCTTTTGCAATTATTAACTCTTCGTTTAATATTCTATATTCTTCATTTAAAGCTGAATATTCCTCGTTATGTTTTTGTAGTTTGTTAATTATTTTTTTCAAATAACTAATATCTTTATTTACACCACGATAGCCCAGCATACTACCTTTCTTATCAAAAATAGGAACACCATTAACGAGATTACAAACCAAATTTCCATTTTTATGAATATTCCAATTTTCTAAATCAACAACTGGTAATTTCTTTGTAATAAGCTCTAAATAAATATCTTTAATACGTTTTACTTCTTTTTTTGTCATTATTTCAAAAATAGATTTTCCTATTAACTCATCTGCTTCATAACCGAGTATAGATTTTATTTTACCATGTACATGCGTATATCTTCCATTATTGTCTATTTCCCATATCCAATCGTTACTACTTAAAATAATGTCTTTCAATTTATTTTCGCTTTCAATTGCTTTTTCTTTGGAAAGAAACAGTTCGTCGTTTTGCAATTTATATTCTTCATTTAGAGACGCATATTCATTGTTTTGTGCTTGTAGTTTATTTTCTGATTTTTTCAATTTTTCAAAATTAAAATAAATATGTTTTTCTATTGTTGAAGTATATTTATAGAAAATTAAAAAAATTGTTAGTCCTACAAAAATACATATAACTACGATGATAATCAATAGTATATTTATTGCTTTTTTTTGTTGTGTATGGTCTAATAAAATTATAATTTTGCCTATCTGCTTATTTGCTACATCGCTTAAAGGAACTGAGGTTGCTTTATAAAAATTATTATTTGAAAACAATAAAAAATTTTCTAACTGTTCATTTGAATTATAAATTTTTTCTAAATCAAATTTCCCATTAATTGTTCGTTCTGTTATCACAAAATCAGAATAATCATTCCAATTATTTGATTTATCTAACATTTTTTGACCAATTTCCCAGTTTTTTTTGTTCACATTATTTTTATCAATTACAAAAACAAAATCAGTATTCATCATATTTTTCATAAAAGTAGTAACTTCTGTTATCTCCAAGCCAAGTTCAATAAAACCAACAGTTTTATTATTTATAATAATAGGATTAACACAACGCAAAGCAAATGTTCCGTATATTCCAAGCTCAATTCCAGAAATTGTTTTATTCATTTTTTTGCTTTGTATATAAGTAAATCTATCAATTTTATCATTAAATCTATTTTTATTATGTACTCTTAAAAAACATAAATCTGTTGTATCAATAAAGTAGAAATGTGTAATATTATTTTTTAATTTTATTTGTTCAAAAATAGGTAAACAATATTTATAAAGTTGCTCTTTATTTTTATTTTGAAACAAATCTATTATTATAGAATCGCTCATTATATAATCTAAATGAGTAGTAAGTATTTGATTTTCAATATGTAAATAACTATTAAATACTTGTTCGGTCTCCTTAGCATGTTCAACTAAATTTTCGTTTTCATTTATTGATTGCAAATAAAAAATACTACTAACTGAAGTACTCATCAATAAAATGATAACTATTGCAAATGGCAATAAAATTTTTAATTTTATATTGAAATTTTTTAACATTTTTTTATAATAAATTCGGTTTGTATAATACAAAAATATTTGTGTAACACAAGCTAAAGCGATGTGTTACACCTAAGTACTAATTAGTATAATTTATAAATTATTGTTTTACTATTTTCTGAACATAAGTTTCGCTATCTGTTTCTACTTGTACAAAATAAACTCCACTTTGTAAACCATTTAATTCTTCCATGTCCAATAAATTGTATTCATTGTTTACATCTGAATAATTTTTTGAAGTAATCACTTGTCCTAACATATCATAAACAGTTATCATATAACTAATTGGCATTGGTAATTCTTCGTCATGTAATGCAATATACAATTGTTTATCAAAAGGATTAGGAAAAATGAACATTTTATTATCTTTGTTCAATTGATTAAAACCAATTCCACCTAAATAAAGGTGAGTCATATTAAAATCTGGTATTCCATAACCGAGTTTAGCATCTGGTTTGGAGGACTGTGAACTGCATTTTTGAAGTGCATAAATAATTTCCATATTATTTTTATTTGGGTGAGCTTGCCACAAACAAGCAACCATTCCTGCCATAATAGGACCAGAAAAAGATGTTCCACTTGCTGTTGACACACGTCCTGACCTTGACTGTACTGTTGCACTAAGTCCCTGAGCTACAATATCTGGTTTTACTCTACCGTCGTAAGTTGGACCTTGCGAACTAAAATAAGCATACCCACCCTTATAATTTACAGCACCAATTGACAACACACTATCAGCATCGGCAGGTGCGGATATATATTTCCAAGGATCATTTCCTTCGTTTCCTGCACTGGTAGAAATTAACATTCCTGTACTTGCTGCAAGGTCTGCCCCAATTGTACACACAGTAGTATTTCCGTCCATATCAGAGTATTTATGATTTTGAGAATTATCATCAAAATCGTTGTAACCAAGTGAACTATGTACTATATCAACTCCTACACTATCGGCAAATTCAGCTCCAAAAATCCAATTATATTCTTCAATAATATATTCAGACGATGATTGTTCTGTTCTTATAAGCCAAAATTCTGCTTTGGGTGCAGTTCCAACAAATTTACCAGGCAAATTAGCTCCAATACAAGACAGTACTTGCATGCCATGAGTGTCTCCTTTAAAAAGTGAGGTGTCATTATCAACAAAATCGTACCAACCAAGTATCTGATTATTTGCCCATAAGCTATCAAAAGCAGGTAATTTATGAACTTTAAAAAAACCTGCATCCATAACTGCTATTACCATTCCTTCTCCTCTAAATCCTTGATTATGCAACTTATGACCATTCAGCATTGTTATTTGGTTCGTTCCTTCTCCGTATTCAAAAAAATCATCTACATCTTCCTTTTTTTCTTTAATCTTAGGATTTTTTTTTTTCTTTTTTTTCGATTTTTTTCTTTTTTTCTTTATATCAAAATCACTTTTCACATACGAAAGATTTTTTAATTTAATCAAAATACTTTCGTCTTCTGTATAAACTATTGCACAATTTAGCCATTTAGAAGTATTTACTATCGTAAAACCAAGGTCAGTAAGTCCGCTTAGATAAGCTGGATTAACAGGTAAATCTCTTTTATTCATTTCTATACCATACTTTTTACGTCTATCAATAGATTTTTGAGTTAAGTACTCTTCGGGTTTGTCAATAGAATAAGGAGAATCATTTTTATCAGTAAAATAAATACTGTAATGATTTGGAGACACAGATTTTTGAGCAAATCCAAAACTTGCAATAGATATTATTGCCAATAAAAATATGAATTTTATTTTTTTCATAATCTTGTAATTTATTTGTTAATAATTATTTATTTAATATGTATTCAAAATTATCTTTTATAGTTGAATAATAAGGATTTAATTATACAACAAAACCTTAAAACTATTACCTAAAATATTGTAAATAAACTGTCGGCGTGACTTTAAGCCACACCAACAGTAATTTATTGTCCAACTTTGAATTATATCTTTAAATCAATTGCACATTAACTATTTCTAATGTCCATTACCAGCTGGCATTTTAAAACGTTCACCAGTTTCTTCAAGTACTTTCTTATACCATTCCTCGCCATAACCAGGATATTCTACTTTAGGAATGTCTGTGCTTGTGCCGTTTGTAATAAATCTTCGTCCATCAGTGGCTTTTCTATTTCCATCTACATATTTCATAAACAGATATTGATAAAATTTTTGCCAGTCAGCCACCAAACAATTTGCTGTATTACAAGAATAGTCTGTAAGAAACTCTATACCAAGCTCTTTATTTTGCTTGTACAATGCTTGTGCAGCAACATCAATAGCTGTTGTATAATTCACAAATTTTGTTTCGTAAGCAGATTGTAATTTTTTAACTTCTGGGTGTATAATGCTGTATCTGGTGTATGCCAAGTTGGTAACTTGATTAAAAGCCCAAAAAGCAGAATTGTCAGACCAGCTAATCATTGAACCATTGCCTTCTCTATATGTTTCTGGTATTGAAGTAATTCCACAATACATTGGAGCATAAACACAACTTGCTGCGTCGTCCACACCAAACCAAAAAATACCACCAATTTCAGCAGGTAACCAGTCACGCATTTGTGCTACAAACGAAAATCCAGTTTGTTGCGTCCCAGTAGCTCTTTCGTTACAATATTTTTCGCCATCTACTTCCCAAGTTAGTCCACGCCATCTGTAAGGCATTCCAAAAGGTCCTGCACCAATGTCTTGTGTCATATCAAGTTCTGTACCTTCAAGGTGGTCTCTCATTGCGTCCATCACATCTTGAACAGATATTTTGCTATCTGGTTTTATCCACAAAGGCATACGATTACTTGCAAATTCATTTTTATTTTTTGTTCCATCAGCAAATGTTTCTTCATGTTTAACATTTCCTTTACAATATTCCCAATAATCGTTATTTTCTTTAATTTCTTTATTATAATCTTTAAAAAAAGAAAAAACTCTTATTTCACAAAATCTTGCTCCACCAAAACCAACAGGTGCATAAACATCTGAAAAGCTAAAATCTTTATTTTTACCCTTAAAAAGTTCTTTTTTCTTTGCAAAAGAAATTACATCTGAGGAATGATAAACAGTTTGTTCGGTGCTTGAAAAATCGTTTTCTTTTTGAAATGGGAAAGTCGTAATTCTTGCCTGATTAGCATGAGCACAAATATAACCATCTGGAATTAAACGTGCTACCCAAACTGCACCTTTTTCGCCTTCTCCTTTACCAATCATTTCCATGATCCACACCTCGTTTGGGTCGGCTATAGAAAAAGATTCTCCACTGCTATAATATCCATATTTTTCAACAAGTTCACCCATTATTTTTATGGCTTCTCTTGCTGTTTTGGCACGTTGCAATGTTATGTATATTAAGCTACCATAATCAATAATTGCACCTTTCTGAGAACCAAGCTCAGGTAATCCTCCATAAGTAGTTTCTCCAATAGCAAGTTGATGTTCGTTCATGTTTCCCACAACATTGTAGGTATGTGGCACTTGTTCAATTTCTCCAAGGTACTTTCCTGTATCCCATTCATACACATTTATCATTGTTCCTGCTGCCCAATCTGCCGCTGGCCAAAAATACAACGCACCATAAAGTTGGTGTGAATCTGCTGCATAGCTAATAAATGTAGAACCATCTGTTGATGCCTTTTTGGTTACCAAAAAATTTGTACACGCATAACTACTGTTTATGATAAAAATTGATAAAAATACTATAAGCAATACTGGTAATCTTTTCATAATTTTAAATTTTAAATGTTTGTTAGATTTTAAGTTTATTTTGATTTCAATTTTTTCATTAATTGCTTAATAAAATCATCTTTTTCTTTTAATTGTTTTTCATACAATGTTCCAATTATTTTTAACTTATCATTTTTTTCTTTTATTTTACTATCTTTTTCTTTTAACTTATTTTCGTTTTCTTTTATTTTATCATCTTTTTCCTTTAATTGTTTTTCATACAATGTTC
>JAOZTW010000881.1 GCA_029938985.1 Bacteroidales bacterium
TGATCATTGAACCTTTGAATAATTGTATCATTCCTTAGATTGGGGTTAGTTATTTTTTCTTTTTCACTTACTTAATTATCTATTGTTATTATTTTATAATCAATATTTATTTTGGACAAAATGGTTTCTAATCTATCCAAGTTTGTATGACTTATAAATATTTGACCAAAATTATTATTAGACACCAATTTTACAATCTGTTGTACTCTTAGTGCGTCTAATTTATCAAAAATATCGTCGAGCAATAGTATAGGTTTTAAGTTCAACGTTTGTTTAATAATATCGTATTGAGCAAATTTTAGAGCAAGCAAAAAAGTTTTTTGTTGACCCTGAGAGCCAGTTTTTTTAATTTGATATTTATTTAGTTTAAACTCCAAGTCGTCTTTATGTATTCCCACTGTTGTGTATTGCATAATTCTATCTTTCTCAATAGATTTTGAAAGTAATTTACTAAAATCATCATTGTTTAATTGTGATTTATAGGTTATTTCAACATTTTCTTTTTTTTGAGAAATAAAATTATAGTACTCTTGATATGCTGGTAAAAAATCTTTTGTAAATTGTTTTCGTTTGTTGTATATGTTTTCGCCAAGCATTGAAAGTTGCATATTGTAAACCTCCAAACTTTCGGCTTGAAAAATTCTTTGTTGTGCAAAATTTTTTAATAATTGATTTCTCTGTGCAAGGGTTCTTTTATATTTAATTAGATTTGATAAATAATTTTTATCATATTGAGATATTATGCTATCTATAAAACGCCTACGTTCTTCGCTACCACCAATTATTAGTTTGCTATCGTCGGGAGTTACCATTACAATTGGCAATAAACCAATATGTTCCGAAAATTTATTATACTTTTTACCATTTCGCTTAAATACTTTATTCTTAGTTTTTTTTAATCCGCAATAAATAACTTCTTTTTTTTGATTTCGTAGATATTCGCCTTGAACCATAAAATAGTCTTGCTCGTGTTTTATATTTTGACTATCAATATGATTAAAGTAACTTTTTGTTAGTGAAAGATAATAAATACTGTCTAAAAGATTGGTTTTTCCAACTCCATTGTAACCAACAAAACAATTGATTTTTGGAGAAAAATCCATTTCAAATTCCGAAAAATTTTTAAAGTTTATAATAGATAGTTTATTTATTAGCATTTATTAAAGTTAAGTAATTTAAAGGTGTTAATATCTGAATTTCAATTAATTATGTGCATAATGAAAATTTTATTATCTGTTTTGATTTTGCAAATAAAATAAAAAAAACTCTAAATACAATATAAAAGCTTTTTTAAGTTTGAATTAAGAATTACTGAAAAGTCGGGAAAACTTTTCAGCTATATTAAAAACATACAATTTGCTGTACAATTTGCCGTAGAGACAAGGCATGCCTTGTCTTTACAACATATTTTGTATATTAAATTGACATAAAAAATCAACGTATTTGTATTTATTTTATTAATATACAGAATAGTTGGAAGTTTTTTTGTCTAAACACAAAATATTGATTGATAAAACCGAGTAAATTGTTAATTGTTGTGAAAATCAAATAGATAGATATTGCAAAAAAGTTTTTAAAGACTCTTTACAAAACTATCCACTTTTTTACCCAGAAAAAGCAACAAGTAAACACAAAAATTTGATAAAAATAATAGAAGAAGGAGTTCTAAATCATGGTCTCTCTATATTTGATGCCAAACCAAATGACTTAAGTAGTGAATTTGAAAGTATGCTTCCTTTATCTGATTTTTATGATAAACTGGGAGGCGAATTCTACAATCCCGCAGAAATTATTTTTTTTGTAATAATTGATAGAAAATTGTTATGTAACAAAAAACAAATCGTATGGCTCGGTAGATGAAGCAATTAACGATTTATTATTGGATTGCAATCTTAGTTTTGAAAAAGCTGGATAGTCCCTACAAAACAGTGTTGGTATGATTAACAAGTATTTACAAAAATA
>JAOZTW010000264.1 GCA_029938985.1 Bacteroidales bacterium
TTAATTTTATATATTATTGATAATCAATATAAAATGAAAGCAAAAACTTTAGTTAATAAAATAAATATGGGAGTATTTAAAAAAAATAGGAATTCAAAAATACCTAAAAAAAACGAAATACTGTTTGGTTAAGCAATGATACAATGATACAATGGTTTAATGGTTCAATGGTTCAATTATGTTATTATAAACCAATAAATTGGACAAATGCAAATGTGTATAAACTTTTGTATGTGTACTTATGGGTACTCATAGAAACTCAAACTTTAAGAATTTTGAAAGCTTTGATTTTTGAGTTTCTTTGAGTACTTATTTTTCAAATAAATGAAAAATGCCCATTAAATATATAAATTTCTGGGGCGGTAGGAAAAATGGAATTTTTTAGTTTATGAGTATGGATGCTCAAATAATAATTTTGTTGTTGTGAAGACGCTACTACGAACTGGTAATTAACTTAATATTTATGGTCAAAAAAAACAAGCCGTCTAAATAAAATATAGAACAGCTTGTTAGTTTCCCCTAAAATTTATGAATTTTTTCAATTATCAATTCTTGAAATTTCAATATAATCATTATCTGCCTGAACATAAATAGTAATTACATCGTCCTTAGCACCAGTCCAATTTGCTGATAAATTAAAATTACCGATATCATTAATTGTAATGGTATGAGTATCTGAATTGCCTATAATAGTATAAATTGCACCTATTTCAGGATTGCCTAAGTCTGTTACTATAACACTGTTAGCTGTTCCGTTGTATGTCCATACATTTTTTGCAGATACATCGGGAGTAGCATCGTTGTCTGCAATAACATCGTTTGCTTTAATAAATGTACCGTTAATTTTTATTATATCATTATCAAACTCGCCATAAATAAGCGGTGTCGCAGAATTTGAATTTTCAATAAAAAGTTTGTTACTGCCAGTTTCATTGTAACCAGCCATATTACCGAGAAAAACATTATTTGTTCCTGTTTCATTTGTATATCCCGATTGAAAACCAATGAATACGTTAGCGTCACAACCTCCCCTTGCATTTACTCCTGATTCACTACCAATAAATACATTTTCAGATTTATTGTGTATATTTGTGGAACTTCCAGCAAGGTATCCAATTATTGTATTGCTATTGCCTGTCTGATTACCATAATTTGTATTAGTTCCTAATAATACATTAGCTTCACCAATATTATTTTTGTTACCGGCATCTTTTCCAATAGCTACATTATTGCTTCCAGAAGTTGTTGAAAGTAGAGCATAACGTCCTAAACCTGTATTGCTACTTCCTGTTGCATTTTGGAGGCATTTGTGTCCTATTGCAACATTCCACAATGCACCTCTGGTTAAAGCATAACTACCTATTGCCACATTTTGTTTGCCTGTAATAATACTGCTCCCTGCGTGTCTTCCAATTGCTATATTATCATCGCCGGATGTTAAAAACGACAAGGCATAATAGCCTATACCAACATTACTTTCTGCACCTGACATTGAAAAATTCCCGGAATATCTGCCACAAAAGGTGTTTGTACCACCAAAAGTGTGTAGAAACCGAACCCCGTCTGAATATATTATCCCGCTTGTTGCAGTAGTTAGTGGCATTCGAAAGTTACCTGTAATTTCTAATTGTTCGTTTGGTGTTGATGTTCCAATTCCTATTTTATCTGTAGCATTTGTCAGATAAGTATAACCGTTTGTGGCATCTCTTGTCCAAAGAGCTGTTCCTGTTGTTACTATTAAGTTCCAAGCCGTACCGTTCCAATAATAAAACCCGTGTGTTTCGGTGCCAGTTTCATTATAAACTATTAAACCTTCGGCAGGAGAAGTTACAGGTGTAGCCGTGCTTGCATCGTCCAAATCTATTCTCGGAATTAACAATCCTTTGTCGCCGGCTGTGGTATTCAAGTCAAGAATTGCGGAGTTTGCAGGTGCAGTTCCGTCATCGTTAATAGCTACGTTTTGTGAATAAACAAAATTAATACTTAGCATTATTAGTAATGCTGTAAAAATACTTAATTTTCTCATTGTGTATAAATTTTGAAGTTAATGCGATTTAGTCGGGGCTGTATCAAAAGCATTTTGCTTTGTGAGCCACAATTGACATACATACAAGAGCATCTATATGACAATTACATAACGGTGCCGACGGGTTAACCCTTCGGTTTTGTTGTTTTGATACAACCCAGACAATTAATTATTCAATAACAATTTTTCTGTTTATTTTTTCATTTTCGTTTGAAAGTTCTATAAAATAAATTCCTTTTGCTATGTTGGATAAATCAATTTGAGAATTAGAAGTATTAGTTTCTGAAATATAAACTACTCTGCCGGAAATATCTACAATATTTATTTTGTAATTTTCTGTTGCCTCAATTGTGAAAATACCAGTAGAAGGATTAGGATATATTTTTACATTTGTTTGAATAGTTTCGTTTACATCAACAATTCCTTCACCTGTTGTAAATCTCCAAATAATGTCTCTGTCAAGTTCTCGTGTTCCGTCTGACACAGAACCTTTGGGTATAATAACAACATATTCGGTATAACCCGTAAAATTATCGTGAGTAAATTCAATTGTATTTGGAGATGTTCCTGAAACAGAAGCAGTATAATTGCCAGACCAAACTCCGTCTTCGTCTTCTATAATTACACTGGACAAATCAATTTCTGTTAAATCCACATCAAACTCTGCTGAAACTGTGGTATTGTAAGTAACATTTTCTTCAGTATTATAAGGAGTTGTAGAAACAAGTTTTGCACCCGAAGTGTAGGGAATTGCAAGACTATAACCTACGTTTAAATATGAAGAGATAACCATTTCTGTCTCAAGCGTTTCTGTATCAAGGCTGTATATGCCACTCTCATATATATTTGTTCCCTCGGTTTTTTGTCCGAAGAAATAGAGCTTTTCATTATCCCAATCATAAGTAAAATCTGCTATAAAACCAAAGTCCGGAATTATTCCTATTAAGGTTAATTCTTCTGTATTAATATCATATTGAAATAATTTATCTTCATATTGACTTTCACCAAAAAGATACTCTCTTGTACCTATATAAAAAACACCATTTCCTATACAATGAACACCAAACGACCCGAAAAAATCCTCGTCTAATGGTATAAATGGTGTATTATTTAGAGGAGTTGTTGAACCCATTGTTATATCAAAAGTATAAAATCTTCCTTTGTTATCCATAATATATAAAATATCATCAATAGGGTCGTATGACATTCCCATTGCAAGATTAGCACCTGCACCAAGTTCTGTAAACATACCTGTTTGGTGGTTTACTCTAAATATTTTCCCTGCATAAGTATCCGATGATTGTTCTAAGCGATACATTTCACCATCTATCCATTCTGCTGCATAAGAAGGATATTCATATCCTAATGTACGTACACTAAAAATACTATCAATTCCATTCCCTCTATTAAATTCTAAAACAGCTCGCCAAATAGCAACACTTCCGCCAGCTATTTCTCCATACCATTTATGGTTATCCTCATTAATCGAACATTCAGTTGTTTTAGAATTGTTCTCCAGAACTGCATCATTTTCTACAGTTACTGTTGCTATTATAGAATAGTTACCCTCAACAGGTGTTGTCCAACATTTATCCATAGTTACCAATAAATTTTCGGTACTACCAAGCGACTGCGAGCTTAATGTTTTTGTGGAATAATAAACATCTAAAATTCCGTCATTTATTGTTACTTCAACTGTAAAATTTGTTTCAGTAGAATAACCATAATTATGTATTAAAACTTCTGGATATGAAGATATTTCCGGTTTTAATAGCGTCGGCTTTGTATCCCAAACGGCTAAGTCATGTGTGTCCATTTCATAAACAGTTATATTATCAATAGCCCAAAAACATGCCCTGGCACCCATACTTTCTATTCCATCGTCGTACATAAAACGAATTTGCATTTCACTACTTATATAATCTGTAATATCAAGAGCAACATATTCTGCTTCATTAAAATAGCCAATATAAGCTCCTTCATAATCGGCTATTGTTTGCCAGCTATTTCCGTCCCATACTTGAACCTCTACAGTCTCGTCTATCCCCCAGTGTTCGCTGTAAACATGTTCAAATTCAAGTATTAATGTATTATTTACATCAGTTGCATCAAAAATAGGTGAAGTTAATTCTCCCTCACTGAAATAAAATTCATTTAGATTCCAGTTTAACATACTGCTTATTATTGCAAAACCGGAAAAAGGAAGCAAACATTGCTGACCAAAAGGTGGGTTCTCCATTTGGTAATCAAATTCAGACCAGAACCAACCGGGAAAGCTGCCTTCACCTCTATTGTTTATTGTCCATGTTGCGGGTATTTCTGTATCAAAAGTTTCTGATAAAAATACTGTTCCCTTACTGCTTGGTTTGTGTGCTTTGCTCGATTTTATTGTTATCGTTTTCTGTGAAAAATCACTTTGCACACCATATTCTAAATTATTACTGTTTTGGAACATATTGTTTGGCGAACTATTATACTCGCCATTCATTGGTGATAAAGGAACTCCACTTTTTACTTGGCCTTGTGCCGTTGCCGATATTAATAATGCGGCAACCATAATAAATGCAAAAATATTTTTTTTCATAATAAAATTAAATTTTAAAAAAGTTAGAAATTAAATGAATATAATTTTTCGAAAAGTTATATTGCAAATATATGGTAAGAAAAATAGAAAGTCAAATGAAGCTTTGGCATATTCGCGAATATGCTATAGTTTGGTGGCTAATTTATAGATATATAATATTTAAGAATAAGAGAAACGCTTTGTAAAATTCACGAATTTTCTATATAGAAACTATATTTTATTTATTTTTGATAGATTTAAGGTAATAAGAAGGAGTAATTCCAAATTCGTTTTTGAATACTTTATTGAAGGTATTTATAGTATTGAAACCTACATTTTTTGCAATTGCTTCTATTGTCATTTTTTTCATATTGGTTGTTGTAAGCAGACGGCGAGCTTCTTTTATTCTGTATTTATTTATAAAAGTGTTTACATTACAATCAAATTTTTTATTAATAGTGAGAGAAATATATTTTGTGTTGGTTTCTAATTTATCAGCAAGTTTCTTTTTCGTAATATTGTTTTGCATATAAAATTTTTCAGTTTCCATTAGTAAAATAATTTTTTCGGCGAGTATATCAATTTTATTTTCAGAAATTGAAATGTTTTTATATTTTTCTTTAATAATATTCGCTGTATTTATTTCGTTTTGCTCTAATTGTTCAATAATTGCTTCTAATTCGGTTTTAGATTCTTTTAATTTTTTTTCCGAATCTATCAATTGTGATTCAGACTTAACAAGCTCAAGGTTTCGTTTTACAATGTTTTCATTTGAAAAGATTAATTTTTTTCTTAAAATAACAAAAATGAACAATGTAAATAAAGAGATAAACAAAATAATTGAAATTGAAAATACTAAGATTTTTTGTTGTTTAAGCATAGCTTTATTTTTTTCTTGTTCGGTATTTAGCTTAAGTATTTCATTTTCTTTTTGCTCTATTCCATGCATTGTAAGCAATTGATTGTATTTATCTATATTTTCAGTTTTTGAAATACTGTCGTAATATTCAAAATGAATAGTAAAATATTCGAGCGACTTTTCAAAATCGTTTTTTTCTTTGTAAATATCAGATAATATTCTGTAAAGTTCAATTCGCATTGCTGGTATATCAAATTCTTCGGATATTTCTAAACTCAGTTTAGCATTTTGTTCTGCCAAAATACAATTTTTCATTGCCAGATTTGTTAATGCTATATTCCTGAGAGCAAGTCCGGAATAATATTTTAAATTATTTTCATCGCATATTTTATAAGCCAAATTATATGCTTCAAGTGATTTGTTATATTTTTTTAAATGATAATAAGTCATTCCTTTAGTAATTAAAGCGACAACCATATTAGTATAGTTTGTTAATTCCATACTGATATTATAAGAATTTGTTGTTTGTTTAATTGCGATGTCAAATTTTTTTATCTTTAGATTAACGCCAGCAAGATTTACGAGTATGCCGGCTTGCGATTCTTTATTTTTGTTGTTTATTGCAAACTGTAATGCTTTTTCATAATAATTTATTGCTTCATCTAATTGTTCCTTACTATAATAAACATTAGCAATATTATTATAACCCGCAATTATTCCGACCGAATCGTTCATAATTTCTCTTATGTTAAAGCCATTAATCATGTATTCTAATGCCTTATCATAGTCTTTAAAATGCAAACTTATACTTCCTATCATATACATTGCATTAGATTTAGTTTTATCATCACCCAGAATGTTAATTGCATTTTCGTAGCCTTCAAGGGCTTTGGCAAACTTTCCGATTAATTGATATTCATTGCCAAGTTCATAAAGGATTTCTCCTTTTTTGTTTTCCTCGGCAGTTTGCAGGAGAGTGTTCAGGCTGTCAATTTTTGTTTGAGAGTTACTTACTGTGTTGATTAATAAAATAAAAATTACAATTAATAGGATTGTTCTATTTTGCATAAGTCTAATTTTTCATGAATTTGATATTTGCAAAAATAATAAAAATTTAAAAAAAATTGTTTTTTTTATTATTTTTGATTTTTTAATAAATATGGGAGTATTTCAAAAAAATAGGAATTCAAAAATACTGGTAGTCCCTACAAAACAGTGTTGGTATAACTATCAATTAGTTACAAAACGGGGTAAGTTAGCAAAAATTTCCAATTTAATTGTTTATCTGTAATTTTTAATTCCATTGCTGGAGTTTTATGAATATATTTTTTCTCAAACTTTTCACTTTTATCCGATATTTTTGTTCGTAAACTTTTATGAAATCTAATGTAATTGTAATCAAATAAATTTATCCACATTATTCTTTTAAAATGTTCCTTTTTTTTACAATAAGCAATCGTTTTTCTACAAAGATAACTTATTCGGTCTATTAATGTTAAGTTATGCCGTTCTACATAAAAAGTATTTTGTGTCTTACCAGGAAAATCAATCTCACTCCCTTTTA
>JAOZTW010000265.1 GCA_029938985.1 Bacteroidales bacterium
ATTTTTGTAAATACTTGTTAATCATACCAACACTGTTTTGTAGGGACTATCAAAACTCGTGTAAAGTGAGGACGCTTTACGCATAAATATTTGAAAGATAAAAACATAAGGTATAAAAAAATGGGTAAAGCGTCCTCGCTTTACCCAGATCTACTTAAAATATAATAATGGAGCAATCAAACATAATAATATATCAATCGGAAGATGGAATTACAAAAATAGAAACACGTTTGGAAAAAGAGACTGTTTGGTTATCTATAGAACAAATGAGCGAATTGTTTCAAAAATCCCGTTCTACTGTAAACGAACATATTTTAAATATCTATAAAGAAAAAGAACTTGATAGAGAATCGTCTGTTAGAAAAATCGGAATTTCCGATTTTTCTACCAAACCAACTAATTTCTATAATCTTGATGTAATTATATCGGTAGGTTACAGAGTTAAAAGTCATCAAGGTACAAAATTTAGACAATGGGCTACTGCACGTTTGCGAGAGTATATTGTAAAAGGTTTTACAATGAACGACGAATTATTGAAACAAGCAGGTGGTGGTAATTATTTTGATGAGCTTTTAGCACGGATACGAGATATACGTTCTTCGGAAAAAGTGTTTTGGCGAAAAATATTAGATATTTATGCCACAAGTATAGATTATGACCCTAAATTAGAAATATCTATACTGTTTTTTAAGACCGTTCAAAATAAAATGCACTGGGCTGTGCATGGTCAAACGGCTGCAGAACTTATTTATAAAAGAGTAAGTGCCAAAAAAGAAAATATTGGATTAAGTAATTTTAAAGGAAACAAACCCACAAAAGAAGAGACAAAAATTGCTAAAAATTACTTGAGCGAAAGTGAATTAAATTTATTAAATAGAATGGTTACGGCATATCTTGAAATAGCAGAAATACAAGCATTAAATCGTGAGCCAATGTATATGCAGGACTGGATAGTTCGTTTAGATGATTTTTTAAAAATGACAGGTAAAAACATATTGAAAAATGCAGGTCGTGTAAGTCATCAACAAGCTGTTTTAAAGGCTCATACAGAGTATGAAAAATACAAAGAACAAACTAAAAATAAATTATCTAACGCAGAAAACCATTTTTTGGAACAAATTGATAAGGTAACAAAAGAGTTAAAACAGAAAAAGCAATAATTACATAACCACTACAAATAAAATGCGTAAAGCGTCCACGCTTTACGCATAAATATTTGGCACACAAAACCATGACGTATAAATAAATGCCTAAAGCGTCCACGCTTTACATGTATATAAGGAATGATACAATTATTCAATGGTTAAATGATACAATTATGTAATTATAAACCAATAGATTTAAAAAATATAAATGTGTATAAACTTTTGTATGGGTACTTAGATAACTGTATATAAGGCATATTAAAATAAATAATTAACCATTTAAACTTTTTGTTTTAAATTTTATCTTCTTCAAAAAAATATACAAATATTTTGATATTATTATATTTATTGAATTGTTAAAAAATTAAAATAAGCTTGCTTAAATTGGTTAAGTGAAAAAGAAAAAATAATTAACCCCAATCTACTTGTTTATTTTGCACTTTTAAAAAATTTAAGAAGTCATTAAATAGCTTGCTATTTGCAGATTATTAAATTATTAAAAGAACAAAAAAACGGTGTATTCTGGAGTTACTTATTATTTCTTTTTCACTAATTATTTATTTTAATATGCCTAAAACCACAAATATTATTTGTATTAATTTGCTTTTTTAATAAACACTTTATTTACAATAAATTTGTTTTCGTATATTAATTTTGCTATATAATTTCCTGATGCTATGTTAAGTGGTATTTCTGTTATGTTTGAATTTATATTGCAATTATAAACTTTTTGACCCAAAATGTTATATAGTTCAAGTTCGGCATCTACATTTTCTGAACCTATCAGTATTTTAAGATAGTTGTTATATGAATATATTTGTACAACATTTTCGTCCAACACCGTTTGTTCGTCCGAGAACACAATATTAAAACGATTATTTGAAGTTTTATCGCTGGCATTAAACGTATATGAGGTGTTTTCTATCAATTTGGTTAAGCTATTATTTTCATTGTCTTGTAAGTAAACATTAGTATTGTCCTCTAAGTTTATTTCAGTTACCGAAATAGTATATTCTCCCTGCGTGTTGGTACGCACACCAAGTGGAATAATAGTCTCTTTATCATATCCTGGCAAAGAGCTTATTGCAAGCCAGTTACTGTTGGGTGCTATTGAGTAAATTTGTGGCACTTCATCGTTTCGTGAAAACAGTTTGTAGGCATCAAATTGTCCGTCATATTCTACATTTGCTTCGGGAAGAAAACGAATAACTGTTTCGTCGGTTATTCCATTTTTTTCGGTTTGCAGTCTTATTAATTCTTGTTCGTTTGTTGTTTTTTTTATGCTTTTAAAAAAAATAGCAATACTGTGTTCTCGGCAAGCGTTGGTAAAACGAATAGAAGAGACACCAGAAGTGTTGGCTTTTACAAAAACAGACTGAAATGCAGGAATATATTGAGAGCCTTCATTTGCCGAAATGGCTGGATAATAAGCATCGTCTCCACCGCCATCAACATAATATTTATAATTATCAAAATTTCCATCACCATCATCATCGTAAAAATATATTGCAGCATCAATATTTGTTTTTGTTATGTTGGCACTTGTCCAATCTATTGCGGAAGGATATGGGTTACCTACTAAATTCCAACCGTCAAACATTGCATTGCCGTGAGTTCCAGTGTTGTCGGTATAATCAAGGTCTATTGTATGATCGCCTGTATTTACATTGCCCGAAAATATTTTTAATCCCGATTCTTCCCAAGCTATATATCCATTACCTGCCGAAAAAGTTCCAGAAAAGAGCGACCAGCCCATAATATCATCAATAAAATCGTTTTTATCCCACTCGTCAGCAATTGTTTCGCTCCAAGAGTAAAGATTTGGTGCAAAAAACTGACTGCTGTTTTGAGCATCTACTGGCGAAGCAAAATAATGCCAATTGTGCGATGTAAAATAACGTTCCATATTGGTTGTGCCAATGCCATGAACTACATTGTTGGTTATTAATGAGGCAGTTGGTGCAGAACTTGAAGGAGTTTTAAAATTTGCTGTTCCATTGATAGTAAATGGGTCGTTAACTGTAAGTTGTTCGCCAGCATTGGCAGTAAAAACCGCAGATGTTCCTACTGTAAAGTCATCTACTTCGCTTAGTACTCCCGTTGCAAGAATAGCCGAGTTAAGAACAATATCTGGAGTTCCCTTAACTTGGTGTATTCCAATATTGTCGGTAATTATTGGCGTGCGTCCTTTCGACCAGTTGTTTATTTCTGCCCAGCTGTCACTATCTGTTCCCCACCAACGGTTAAAAACAGTGCTTTCTTTCCATATTGGTCCTGTTGTTTCGCCATTTGCATTATCTGCATTGTTTTTAAGTATGCCGTCATTGTTTTCTTTATAATCTGTTACTGTTGTTGTGTTACCAAAATGATTAAAATTATAATAAGCCATAAGATTGTCTGTTGTAGCATCACCAAGTTCCTCTGTAGAAAACTCTTTGTGCATGTGGTCTTGTATTTCTGTTTCAGTTCTTACATCGTCCCAGATACGTAGCTCATCAATGTAGCCAGGAAAATCTCTACCATTATTAGCAAAACCTCCACCTTGCCTGTCGGCGAGATAAAAAACATTTCCAAAAGTATTGGTTGAACTTATTGATGTTGTTTTTATTAATACACCGTCAAGATAAAATTTTGCTTCATCTGCTACATCATCGTAGCTACAAGTTATTTGATACCATTTGTTTAATGTTAAAGTACCAGTAGAACCACAATTTGTATTATCTACATAAAAACCATAACCCGAGGCAGAAGTTGCCCCCCCCTCTAAAGAAGGTCGGGACTCTGCATTTCCTTCCCAAATATTACAACCATCAGCGGCAGTAGGCTTAATCCACACCTCTATTGTGAATGTTGTAATTGCACTCCAATTGTTTGGTGCTGTGTTGGTAGGAATGCTTACCCAAGCGTCTGAACCGTTGAATTGAAGACAATTACCTGGTTCTGGTGGAATTTTATACATAAGATGGTATTCGTTTCGTGATGGGTCTGCTACGCTTTTTGTTAACTTATCGTTTGGCATATCAAGAGCTACATCTAAATAACTTGTCCATGCTCCTGAGGCATTATTGGTTCTGTAAGCAAGGTCTAATTGAGATTCGTCCGACCATGTTTTATATCCATCATACATAAGTTCTAAATCGTAGGTTGGTGTAGTACCGTTTGCAGGAAAAACACCCCAATAATGTCCGGGAATAATAGTTCCTGCTTTTCCAGTTGTTGTAACATCGTTTGGAGTGTCGTTTACTTTATAAATTTGCACGCCATCGGGGCTTGTTGTTCCTCCCCAGTTTGATATTATTAAAATATCTCCTTTTTCATCTTTTATTTTAACTTCCGAAATTATTTCATCTGTGGTATTCCAAACAGGTGTTCCCGCTATGATGCCATTTCTTGGCGTTGATGTAACATTGGTGAGTGTTGTTCCGCTTCCTTCTTCAAAATCGTAAACAGCAATAATATTTGCTTCGGGAGCAAAAGTTCCGTACATTGAATTAAAAATTTGAGTTTCAGTAAGGGCTGTGTTCCAAATTTTTACTTCGTCCATTTTTCCATTAAAAAAATTAGAACCATTTTTAGCTCCAATATATGTATTGCTTGTAGCATAATCTAAATTATCTGTCCCTGTACCATCAGCTGTTGCGTTTATATATAAAGTAATTGCACCTGCCGAGCTTTTTGTAAATGCTACATGACACCAAGTGTCATTGTTTATAACTGTAGTAGAAGTGGCTATTGTTGTATTATCTTTTTTATATTCTAATTGTCCAGAAGCATTTATGGAAAATTCAAACTCATCGGTTACTGCTGTTAAATACTGCGAAACAATAACGTGGTCTGTTGTTGCATTGGTAACTTTTATCCAAGCGGCAAAAGAATATGCTTGTGCTGCATTTGTTATTGAAAAGAATGATGAATCCAAGTCTATTGCGTCGTTGTTGGCATCAAATGTAAGTGTTGTATTTCCTGTATAAAGAAAAGTGCTTTCGTCTCCTATTGCAGCTCCTGAAATTACCCATGCTGGCTGTGAATATACTGATAGTGTTGTTATTATCAATATAAAAATTAATTGAATTACTTTTTTCATTTTTTAAAAATTTAGTTTGTTAATTAATTATTATTAAATGTAAGACATATTAAAAAAAACAATATACTATTTATTTTTAATATGCCTAATGTTTTTTTATTTTTTCTCTCCATTATTTTCATATCCAGATTTATCACAAATATCTTTTCCGTCGGAACAGGTGTTGTCTTGTCCTTCGTTCATTCTGTAATATGCAACAAGTCCAGCTTCTGTACCCGTTAGTGGTTTGTTCATGTTATTACGTATTTCTGTTTGGGTTAAGGCTCTATTCCAAATTCTATACTCATCCATATCTCCTTTAAATGCTCGGTGACTTGAATTGGTTTCTATGTTATTGCTTTTTCCTATTTCTGCATAATTATTTGTACTAATATTACCTATTGAACTTATATCTAGTACATTTGTTTCTTTTACTCCATTAATATAAAAAACGGCATCTCCATCTCGGTCTGCAACAACAGCAATATGATACCATTTTCCATTTTGAAGTTCTGTATTTGATTGAAACGTTTTATGTGAGGAACCACCGCTTCTTATATAAAACTCTAATTTGTTTGATGGTGTTAAACTAAATAAAACAGTGCTTCCATTTAAAACTCTTTTAGAATAAATTCCTTGACGACTTGAAGACCCTTCTGTGTTTATCCATACTTCAATTGTAAAATCAGAAGTACCAAAATCTAATGAATTATCGTCTGCAACTTTTATATAGTTTGAACTTCCGTTAAAATCCAGTGCGTATCCTGCTCCTTGTGTTTGTGCATTTGTGTTTATTGCCGTAAATGCAAATAGGCAAATTAATAGTGTTGTTACTTGTAATTTTTTCATTTTTTTAAGTTTTAAAAAGTTAATATTTGTATTTATTTTTTTGTTCCATGGTTTCCATTACCAGATTTGTCGCAAACATCTTTTCCGTCTTCGCATGTTCCGTTTTCTCCTTCGTTCATTTGGTAATAAAGTATCATGCCAGATGTATTGTCAGGATGTTCACGACACATATAATTACGAAGTTCTGCTTCAGATAAAGGTCGATTCCAAATTCTAATTTCGTCTATCTGTCCTTCAAAACCTGTTAATGAACTACTGTTGTTTTCTAGACCTGTACCAACTGATAGCTTATAAGAAGTTCCACTCTCTTTATGAATTGCACCATAGCTATGTCCATTATTTGAACTTTGCAGGTTGCCATTTAGCCAAAGTTCAAATTTGCCTGAACTTGTATAAACTGCATAAAAATGATTCCATTTATCGGTCTCAATTGTTTTTGCTGCACTAAGTGTTCTCCATGACGATCCTGCCCATACAAAAAATTGAAGTTGTGAACTTTTATTTATTGAAACTTGAGCTGTGATATCTCTATTTCCTGTACCATAGCTTGATTCCGCTATAATATCGCCCCTGTGTATTCCTGGAATACTCTCAAAACAAAACCAACCTTCCCAGTATATATAACTTGTATTGTAATCATAATTATCTAATTCAATATAATCAGTAATTCCATCAAAATCCAGAGCATATCCTGCTCCTTGTGTTTGTGCATTTAAGTTTATTGTCGTAAATGCAAATAGGCAAATTAATAGTGTTGTTACTTGTAATTTTTTCATTTTTTTAAGTTTTAAAAAGTTAATATTTGTATTTATTTTTTTGTTCCATGGTTTCCATTTCCCTATAACAAATGTATTCGCGTTTCAAGGCAAATATTAGCGTTCTACAATCTTGTTATTAATTTGTTTCAATTATTTTCTCTATTTCATCAATACTAATTTTCAGTATAACAGATATT
>JAOZTW010000266.1 GCA_029938985.1 Bacteroidales bacterium
AATCCTCATTTACAATAAGTAAACTGCGGTATTTAAAAAATAAAAATGCCTTGTTCTTTACAATTATGAAAAACACCAAAATATTTTTAAACTTTTATTTGTTCCTGAAAAATAATTTTAAATTATGAATATTAGACCACTTGGAGTAAGAGTACTTGTGAAACAAGAAGAGGCTATTAAAAAAACACAAAGCGGAATTTACTTACCAGATTCAGCTAAAGAAAAACCAACAACAGGAGAAGTAGTAGCAATTGGAACATCTGACGAAATTGAAGTTGCTGTAGGAGATAAGGTTATGTATCAAAAATACGGTGGTACAAAATTAGAATTTGATGGTCAAGATTATTTACTATTAGAACAAACAGATATTCTTGCAATAATATAATAACACAATTGAAAATAAAACCAATAAATAAAAATAAATATAACAATGGCTAAAGAAATAAAATATAATTTAGAAGCACGTGATTTATTAAAAAAAGGTGTTGATAAATTAGCAAATGCTGTAAAAATAACACTCGGACCTAAAGGAAGAAACGTAGTAATAGAAAGAAAATTTGGAGCCCCACAAATAACCAAAGATGGTGTTACGGTGGCTAAAGAAATAGAATTATCAGACCATTTTTTAAACACAGGTGCTCAATTTGTTAAAGAAGTAGCATCACGTACTGGCGATAAAGCTGGAGACGGAACAACTACTGCAACTGTACTTGCACAATCAATTTTAAATGTTGGCTTAAAAAACGTTACTGGCGGAGCAAATCCAATGGACTTAAAACGTGGTATAGACAAAGCTGTTAGACAAGTTATTAATAGCCTTAAAGAACAATCACAAGAAGTTGGTAATGACAATGATAAAATAAAATCGGTAGCAACAATTTCGGCAAACAACGATAGCGAAATAGGTGACCTTATTGCATTGGCTATGGAAACGGTTAAAAACGACGGAGTTATAACTGTGGAAGAAGCAAAAGGTATTGAAACTACAGTAGAAGTAGTTGAAGGTATGCAATTTGACAGAGGCTTTATTTCGCCGTATTTTATTACTGATGTTGATAAAATGGAAGGTGTTTACGAAGACCCATATATTTTAATTCACGATGAAAAAATATCTGTAATGAAAGATATTATGCCTATTCTTGAGCAAGTTGTGCAACAAGGAAAAGCATTGGTACTTATTGCAGAAGATGTAACCGACGAAGCTCTTACAACTCTTGTACTTAACAAACTAAGAAACCCGGCATTTAAAATTGCTGCTGTTAAAGCTCCAGGTTTTGGCGACAGACGAAAAGAAATGTTAGAAGATTTAGCTATTCTTACTGGCGGTGTTGTTGTTTCCAAAGAGAAAGGCATGTCGTTGGAAACTATGACATTGGATATGCTTGGGACTTGCGAAAAAATTAGCATGGACAAAGAAAACACTACTATTGTAAACGGTAGTGGTGAAAAAGAACTTATTGAAGCAAGAGTTAAGCAAATAAGAACTCAAATTGAAACTACTACTTCGGATTATGACAGAGAAAAACTTGAAGAAAGACTTGCCAAACTCGCTGGCGGAGTTGCTGTTCTTTATGTTGGTGCTGCATCTGAAATAGAAATGAAAGAGAAAAAAGATAGAGTGGACGACGCACTAAACGCTACAAGAGCTGCTGTTGAGGAAGGAATTATTCCTGGTGGCGGAGTTGGATTTATTAGAGCTATTGAAAGCTTAAACGAATTAACAGGAATAAACGAAGACGAGCAAAAAGGTATTGAAATTATTAAAAGAGCAATAGAAGAACCGTTACGTCAAATAGTTGAAAACGCTGGTAAAGAAGGTTCTGTGATTGTACAAAAAGTAAAAGAAGGTGAGGGAGATTATGGTTACAACGCCAGAACTAATACTTACGAAAACCTTTATGAAACTGGTGTTATAGACCCAGCAAAAGTAACTCGTATTGCTTTAGAAAATGCTGCATCTATTGCAGGCATGTTCCTGACTACCGAATGTGTTATTGTGGACGAAGATGTGGACGAAGCAGCTGCACCACCTATGAACCCAGGAATGGGTGGCATGGGAGGAATGGGTGGCATGTACTAATATGTTATTTTTAGGCTCTTATAGACATTCAAGGTCTTGATTTTATTCTGTATAACCTTATCAATAGCCTCATAACAAATATGTGTAATAAATGATATTTTTTTACTTGCTACGTTAAATTATTTTGCTTTAATAAATTTTGGTTGCAAATTCTTATTTCTAATTAAATTTAAGATACTACAAAAATATCAAACTTGGTTAATTAAGTTATAATGAATATTTTAACAAGACCTTGAATGTCTATATGAGCCTTATTTTAATATGCCTAAAACATAAAATAGTCGCTTAAATATAATACACCAATCTATACGTTAACGGTAATCACTTGAAATAGTAAATAAATATAAAACACAAAAACTAATTAATAATATAACTAAATTTGTATAATTAAACAAGATAATTAAGTATTCAAATAAAATATAACTAATATGGAATTAAATGTAATAGGTAGGGCAACTGATAAAAGAACAAATACCCCTGTCATTTATGCTCAAATAAACATTAATGACTACCTAACACTGGTTGGTGATAATTTTGATGAATTTGAAATTCAAAGAAAACGTGAAAATCACAAAGCATATAAAAGAATGAAAGCGGATATTTCACAAGGTGCACTTTTGCCAACAATAACTCTTGCTTTAAAACCAGAAATTGTAGATAAAGTTAAAGAAACTATCAATAAAAGCGGAAGCAATGAAGAGTTATCTAAATTATTGAAAATTTCAAATCAAGTCTATATATTAGATGGTTTACAACGAACATATATATTAAGAGATTTCAAAAATAATGAACATGAATTTGATAATGACCATAAACTTTTATTAGAATTTTGGGTAGAAAAAGAGCCTAAGCATTTAATTTACAGATTAATTGTATTAAATGCAGGACAAAAACCAATGTCATTAAGGCACCAATTAGAATTACTTTTTATGACAATGCACAAACGCATCTCGTCAGAAATAAAAGGATTAAATTTATATAAAGAAAAAGATGAAACAAGAAGAAGTTCCCCAAAACATTTTTCATTTTATTTTATTGTAACATCGTATCATTCTTTTCAAACAAAAAATGCAACACCCAATAAAGAGAATGTTATTGCACAACAAATGACAGAAGAGAAGATTAACTATGCCACAGAAGATGAATTTGATAATCAATTTCAAACATTTAAAAAATATTTGATGACTTATTCCGAAATTGATGAAAAAATATTCGGTATTTATAAAGATAGCGATAAGCCAAGTAATAAAAATTGGTTGGCAAAAGAAAATGTAATGAATTCTTTTTTTGCTGCAATTTCAGATTATGGCAGAAACGATGAAAAAGAAGAAAGGATTAATTTAGCACTTGAAAAATTAAAGTCTTTTACAATTAGTGACCCATTAGGCTTAGCTAATTATTCTAAAATATCCGAAAAAATTTCAATGAGCAAAAAAAATATCGGACTTATGACAAAGAAATTATTAAAAAACGGATTTGAAGAATTTTTTAGGAGTCGTGGCGAAAAACAATTAGCAGAATGTTGGATTTCCGAATCCCCAATTTATTAAACAATGAACTATACTGAAATTACAAAAATAATAGAAAAAGTAAATAATCTATTTCCAATAATTGAGAGTTCTGAACCAAATAATTATTTATCAATAAATAATGTTGTGTCAATTCCTATAATAATTTCAACACATTTTGACACAGAAGAAAACATTTCCATTGAAAATACATCTGGTGAAGAATTGGGGACGATTTTCTTCGCAAAAGAAAAAATTGAAGAAGAAAATATGTCTGAAACTTTATATTCTGTATATTTGACAGACGTTGATAGCTCTGATTTTGGAAATACTGATTATAAACTTAAACGAAACTATTTAGCTCTAAAACAAGAACGATTACAAGAATATTTGCAAGACTACAATGAATACTCTTCTATTTGGGGTGGTTTTTATCCAGAAAAACTGCATCAAGCCCCAAAAACAATAAGAACAACTAAAATAAAAGCAATTAAAAACCTAACTCTACCAACAGAATGGCACAAACAAAATATGTTAAGAGCAATTCAGCAACCTTATGCTTTTGAAAGGTTTTTAAAAAAATATCATTTGTTAGAACTGTTATTTGATTGGCAAATTGTTAGTGAAATAAAAGATTTAGAATTAAGCAATGATTTAAGTAATGTAGGAGTTATTTTGAGAAATTACAGCAGAAAAGACATTGAACGTCTTAATTATGTATTAGAAAAAGGAATAAATGATTACTACATTATCGCAAGTTTGTTAAGTAAGGTAGAAACATTTATGGATACTGCAAAAAATATTTTTTATGAATATGGAAAAGACAGTAATCCCTTAAAAGATTACTTGAAATTTGAAGATATAATTAATATTGGCGGTTTCTCAAAAACAAATTTAGAAACAAAGAAATTAATAAATAGAAATAAGCCTTTTGAAATTTTCATATATAAGATTACAGCTTATTGGATTTATAGAATACGGTCAAGTATTGCACACCAAAAAATAGGTGAATATTTAATGACAAGCGATGACGAAGATTTTGTTACACAATTTTGTGAACCCTTGATTGATGAAATAATAAAACAATGTTTCTCTGATGAATAAAAAAAACGTTAGCATTGTGTTTAATTTCATTTGATTTTACTGTGGTGCGAGCATTTTGCTGATGGTGCAGTGAATGATTTACATTTTACCAAAAAAGCAAACGAAATAAACACATATCCGATAGAGCCAACTGTAAACAAGAAAAATTAAATCAACCTCGGCACTACTAATAAGTCCATCGGTATATCTGTCAGGTGTCTCATGGATTAGATTATTTAAATCATAGAGTATCTGGGATTTAGTGACTTACCCCAACAAATTTTTAAATTAAGATGTTATGGAATATACAACAGAATTTAAAGTGCAAGTAGGAAATGAACTTGTAAAAATGTATGGAAAGGATAAAATCGAAAACTTTTTGGAAAAATATTTTAACCTTGCTATCCTCAAATTGTCAAAACAAGAATTATTAGATGATTTGCAAACCATTGATATAAACGACAATAAATGGCAAACGGCACGACAAAATGCGTGGAATGAATATGGTAGTAAACCATTTTTAAAAGTAAGCTCATGAAAACTGATTACATAGCAGATGCCAACGTGTTAATGAGTATTTTGATAAGTGGAAAATCTCAATATGTCAATACTCTTCATTTTTTTAAATTTTACGCACCCGAATTTGCAATTTTAGAATTGAATTAATACAAAAATGTAATTTTAGAAAAGACAAGACTTGATAAAATGCAGTTTCGTGATTTTGCATACAGAGTATTTACAAGAATAAATTTTATTCCAGAGTTTATTTTGCAAGCAAATTCAATAATTCGTGCCAAAGAACTATGCAAAAATATTTATATTAAAGACACAAATTATGTAGCCCTTGCAATTGATATGAATTTAACATTGTTAACACGAGATATAAAATTGCAAAAAGGATTAAATAAGAAAAAATTTAAAGACGTAATGTTGTTTAATGACTTCATTTATAATATTTAATAAATGCAATCTTTTTCTAATGACAAAAAAAAGCTATATCACAAGAGCAATAGAAGAACCGTTACGTCAAATAGTTGAAAACGCTGGTAAAGAAGGTTCTGTGATTGTACAAAAAGTAAAAGAAGGTGAGGGAGATTATGGTTACAACGCCAGAACTAATACTTACGAAAACCTTTATGAAACTGGTGTTATAGACCCAGCAAAAGTAACTCGTATTGCTTTAGAAAATACTGCATCTATTGCAGGCATGTTCCTGACTACCGAATGTGTTATTGTGGACGAAGCAGCTGCACCACCTATGAACCCAGGAATGGGTGGCATGTATTAAAATATTACTGCCTAATAATTTTTAATTGTTAAAAGCGAACTTATAAAGTTCGCTTTTTTTTTAGATAACTAAATTATGAAAAATATTGTAATAATTGGTGCAGGAAATGTTGCAACTCATTTGTCTGTTGCATTGTATAAAGCAAACTATAATATACTACAAATTTATAGTAGAACACAGCAGGCTGCCAAAACATTGGCAAAACAAGTAAATTCTAATTTTACCAATTGTTTTGAGGAAATTGATAATAGTGCTGATTTATACATTATTGCTGTTTTGGATAGTTGTATTAAACAAATTGTGGCGAAAGCAGTATTTAGAAACAAATTTATTGTTCATACGGCTGGCAGTGTGCCTGTTACTGTTTTAGAAACTATTAGCAAAAATTATGGTGTTTTTTATCCTCTTCAAACTTTTTCTAAAGATGTGGCTTTAGATTTTAGCCAAGTACCTATTTGCATAGAAGCAAACAATACTAATAATGAAACTGAATTATATACAATTGCTAATAATTTGAATTGTAAGGTTTATAGCATAAACTCCAAAGAACGCAAGAGATTACATCTTGCGGCTGTTTTTGTAAATAATTTTACAAATTATTTGTTTACAGTAGCTTACAATATTCTTGATGATAAAAACCTACCTTTTGAAATTTTACATGCTCTAATAAAACAAACTACCGAAAAAGCAACTAACAACATACCAGCTGATGTTCAAACGGGTCCTGCCAAAAGAGGTGATATTGATACTATTAATAAACATCTGCAAATGATGAACAATAATAAAGATTTTCAAGAGGTGTATAAAATGTTGAGTAACAAATTAATGGAGGATTTATAATGGTTTTTTATTGGCAAGATAAAAAAAGCTGTTATGAGATTAATAGCTTTTTTGGGATTTATTTAGAGTGTGTTTATTCAATTTTCAACTGATAATTAAAACAACGAAGTAAAAATAAAATCTATAAAAATCAGGCATGTTTCATATAAACTTTACACTTTTAAAAACCTTATTTTTTATTTTTAACCTTAGTAGGAAGAT
>JAOZTW010000267.1 GCA_029938985.1 Bacteroidales bacterium
TTTTACAAATCATTGATAATCATCACAAAATGAACACAAAAACTTTAGTTAAATAATTGTATCATTCCATAAATTATGATTTATACTCAAAAAAACGATAAACTACCAAACTTTATTATAAAAATTAAATTAAATATATTTCTGATTTTAATTATTTTTTTTACAATAAATTCTTGCGATATTCCATTAAATGGAAAACAAGATGTTGTTACTCCTGTTTTTAATGAAGACTCTTCTTTTAATTACATTGCCAAACAGGTTGATTTTGGACCACGTGTACCCAACACTAAAGCTCATGATGATTGTGCGGTTTTTCTGGAAAAAAAGCTACAAGGTTTTGGAGCTGAGGTTATTGTGCAGTCAGGAGTTGTTACTAAATACAACGGCACAAAACTTGAGATAAAAAATATTATTGCTCAATTTTATCCCGAAAAAAAAGATAGAATATTACTTTTTTCGCATTGGGACAGTCGCTTTATTGCAGACCAATGCACCGATACAAGCATGACACAAAAACCTATAGCTGGTGCAAACGATGGCGGTAGTGGAGTTGGCGTGTTGTTGGAAATAGCAAGAAATATTGGTATTTCTCAACCAAATGTAGGTGTTGATATTATTTTCTTTGATGCAGAAGATCAAGGTGAACCAGTTGCACTTAATATTATGAATGAAAAATCGTGGTGTTTGGGTACACAGTATTGGTGTGATAATTTACATGAAAAAAACTACTCTGCAAAATATGGTATCTCTCTTGATATGGTTGGAGGAAAAAATGCAAAATTTTCAAGAGAAGACCATTCTCGTCATTTTGCTGGTTACCTTGAGAGAAATATTTGGGAGCTTGCTGATAGTTTAGGTTATGCAAATTATTTTATCAACGAACCACAAAAAGGTGTTTTGCACGATCATGTATTTGTAAGTCAAAATGCTGGCATACGTTCAATACTTATTGTAGAATATCATAAAGGAAACACAAAAGGATTTGGAGATTTTTGGCATACTCATAACGATAATATAAATATTATTGATAAAAAAACTCTTAAAGCTGTAGGACAAACGGTTTTAGCAACTATTTATAGAGAATAAATAAATAAAAAACAGCACCAAACTTATTTATTTTAACATTTTTAAAATTAAAAAAAGTCAAGAAATATTTCGGCATGTTTCATTATCTAAGGCAAAAATAACTTCTTTAAAAATGACTTTTATATTCAGCTTTCTACTTAAGATTAAAATTTAAAAATTAGATTTCAAATTCTAATTTTTTAAATTTCATATATATAAATAACTAATTATCAAATAATATAATAAAAATAAAATTAAAACATTATTATTCTTTTTGTTTATACAAAAAAAAGATGTAATTTTATAAAAATTTTAAATACTAATTCTTTAAATAAAAAATTATGAATATTAACAACTTGACCAACGAAGATAAGGTTTTTATTAGAACTATTTTCAATGAAATGAGAAACAATGTGAAAGGTTATTTGGAAGAAAGAGACTTCAATTTATCTAATCCACAACTATTTACATTTCTATCTTTTAGTTCTGCAGCACTTGCAATTGCAAGCGATGGAGATGTGGACGAAAAAGAAATTGGAATTATTGAAAAAATCTCAAAAAGTATTGACGTAAGATCAATGGTACAACTTGATTTACAAGAAATGATGTCAGTAGCTCTTGAACCTGAAGGCACAATTTGTAACGAAGAGTTTAATTTACGTGCTGGTTCAGAAATATTGTATTTAAGTAAAAACATGAAAACTTATGAAGATGGTTTTATAAAAGCAATAAAAGCCATGCTTACTTTTGACCTTAATCCAGGACGAGGGAACTCTTTAACCGCTTCTTTTACAAAACTTATGGATTCTATTATTGAAAACAATGCAAGTAAAAATAAAGAAGAAGAAAAAAAGAAAATTGAACAACTAAAACAAACTTTAGGAATAACATCTAATTAAAAATTAGGAATTAAGAATTAGGAATTGGCTTACACCCAATAATCCAATTTGTCAATTTTTTTTAAATAGTTAAATTAAAAAAGGTATAAACCAATTCATAATTTTTTAATTCTTAATTTATAAATATAACTTTTTTATTATGAAAAAAATATTTCCAGTACTTATAGTTGCAATAGTATTATTTTCGTGTAATCAAACCACAAATAACAATAGTGTTATGAATTTTGAATATCCTGATACAAAAAAAGAAGAGGTTGTAGATGATTATTTTGGCACAAAAGTGTCTGACCCATACAGATGGCTTGAAGACGATAACTCAGAAGATACAAAAACGTGGGTTGTGCAACAAAATAAGTTTACTCACAACTACTTAAACAAAATTCCTTTTAAAGAAAAAATTGTTGATAGATTAACTGAAATTTACAACTACGAACGGTATTCTGTACCCTTCAAAAAAGGAGGAAAATATTTTTTCTATAAGAATGACGGTCTTCAAAGTCAGTCGGTTTTATACATACAAGACAATTTAGATAGTGAAGCAAAAATATTATTAGACCCAAATAAACTTTCCGAAGATGGCACAATTGCCCTTGCCACAATCAGTATTTCCAAAAATGCAAAATATCTTGCCTATTCAATTGCTCGTTCTGGTTCGGACTGGAACGAAATATATTTGAAAAATATTGAAACAGGTAAAATGATGAACGACCATATTGAATGGGTTAAGTTCTCAGGAATTTCATGGTATGGAGATGGTTTTTTTTATAGCAGATACGATGCACCAAAAAAAGGAGATGAGTTTACAAAAGTAAATGAAAATCAACAAGTTTATTATCATAAAGCAGGAAGTTCGCAAGAACAAGATGAACTTGTATTTGAAAATCAAGAATTTCCAAAAAGAGGTTATCAGGCAAGTGTGAGTGAAGATGAGAGTCTTCTTTTACTTTCGGAGTGGGAGTCTACAAGTGGAAATGGATTGTATTTCAAAGAATTAAATAAAAAAGACTCAAAAGTTATTAAAATAGTTGATGGTTTTGAAAATGATTATGTTTTTGTTGATTATATTGATGGAAAAATGTTGATAACAACAAATTATCAAGCACCAAAATATAAACTAATAAGTGTTGATATAAATAATTTAGCAAAAGAAAATTGGGTAGATATTATCCCAGAAAAAGATAACGTTCTTACAGCTTGTGATATTGGAAATAATAAAATTGTTAGCTATTATATGCAAGACGCACATAGTAAAGTAGAAATATATGACTATGCAGGTAAATTTATTAACGAAGTAAAATTACCAACTGTTGGCACAACTGGAGGTTTTAGTGTGAAAAAAGACGAAAATATTGCTTTTTATAAATTTACATCTTTTACAATGCCAGGTATAACCTACAAATATAATTTTGAAGACAATACATCTGAGGTGTTTAGAAAACCAAAACTTGCCATTGATTTAGAAGGATACGAAACCAAACAAATTTTTTACAAAAGTAAAGATGGTACAAAGATACCAATGTTTTTGGTGCATAAAAAAGGAATAAAGCTCAACGGCAACTCCCCCACCCTATTGTATGGATATGGAGGTTTTAATATTAGTTTGACACCTTCTTTTAGTATCACTCGTATGATTTGGTTGGAAAACGGTGGTGTACTTGCCATTGCAAACTTACGTGGAGGAGGCGAATATGGAGAAGAATGGCACAAAGCAGGAACACTGTTACAAAAACAAAACGTTTTTGATGATTTTATTTCAGCAGCCGAATATTTAATATCAGAAAAATACACTTCATCAGAGAAACTCGCTATTCAAGGAGGCTCTAATGGAGGGTTGCTTATTGGTGCGGTTACGAATCAACGTCCTGAGCTTTTTAAAGTAGCTTTGCCAGCCGTAGGTGTTTTGGATATGCTTAGATACCATATGTTTACAATTGGTTCTGCCTGGGCTACCGACTATGGATTAAGTACAAATGAAGAGCAATTTAACTATTTGTATAAATATTCTCCTCTTCATAATATTAAAGAAAATACATCGTTTCCAGCAGTTTTGGTTATTACTGGCGACCACGACGATAGAGTAGTTCCAGCACATTCATTTAAATATATTGCTACATTGCAAGAAAAACATTCGGGAACAAACCCTGTGATGATAAGAATTGAAACAAAAGCAGGACATGGAGCAGGAAAACCAACGAAAAAACTTATTGAAGAAGCTGCTGACATATATTCGTTTACATTTTTTAATCTTGGTGTTGATATTAATTATTAGGAACTTTGAACTACTTAAGTAGCTAACATAAGTTTTCACACAATTGTATTTTTTTAATCTGCAGTTTATAATTGTATCATTGAACCATTGAATAATTGTATCATTCTTTATGTACTTTGTTGCATTAAATTACTTGGTAGTTCCAAAATTCAAATTTCAAATTTATGAAACATAATTTCGTTGTAATAGAAGGCAATATTGGAGCTGGAAAAACTTCGCTTTCTAAAATGATTGCAGAGCAATACAATGCAAAACTGATTTTGGAACAATTTGCAGAAAACCCTTTTTTACCCAAGTTCTATAAATCACCAAGTAAATATTCATTTCAATTAGAAACATCTTTTTTGATAGAGCGACACAACCAGTTAAAAAATGATTTGCAGAACTTAGACTTATTCAAGTCATTTGTTATATCCGATTATTTTTTTTCCAAATCACTCATTTTTGCACAAAATACTCTTAAAAACGATGAATTTCAATTATATAACAAAATATTTAATATTGTATATAGCTCATTACCAAAACCAGATTTATACATTTATTTGCATGTTTCGGTAGATAAACTTATTGAAAACATAAAAAAGCGAGGACGAGAATATGAACAAAATATTAAACCTGAGTATTTGTTAGAAATTCAAAAAGGATATTTTAATTACTTTAAACAACATAGTGAAATTAAATTTTTAATTATTGACACTAATTGCATAGATTTTGTAAACAATATAAATGATTTAAAAAAAATAACAAGTAGTATATTTGAGAATGATTATAAAAAAGGGATTAATCGCATTTATATAATATAAATATTTTTCTATTAAAAAAATAAAATATACTTTTGTGCTATAATTTGATTACTATATTTTTCAATTATTAACCCTATAAATTATTAAAACGTTATGAAAAAAATAACATTTAGTATTGTAGCAGTTGCACTAATTTTTATTCTTAGTGGCTGTTATGGATTTAAGAAGATGATAGATAATTCCGATACTATTACACGTTCGGTTTCACCTGATCCATTAGAAATGCACGCAGGCAAGGTGCCAATTAGTGTAACAGTGAAATTTCCGGAAAAATATTTCCATAAATTAGCTTATGTAATTGTAACACCTACATTAAAATCAGACGACGGAAAAGTGACTCACGAATTTCCAAGTGAGACTTTGATTGGAGAGAATATTTTGGAAAGTAATCCAAAAGTGTTATTCAAAACTGGACAAATTAAGTATGGACCAAATGAATCAGATGTAAGAAGTGATACTACTTATCAATTTATGATGGACTATGACCCTGCTTACAGAATGTCAGATTTAGAACTTGTTATAGGTGCAAAAAAAGGTCTTAGTGGAGAATTGGCAGATGTTGTTTCTGTAAAAATTGCAGACGGTATTATTACTACTCCAGAACTTGTAGATGGCGGTTTGATTGTAGATAACGGTAAACAAGGAAACACAGGAAATGGAGTTGCAAGAACTATGGAGGTATCTAAATCATTGGATCCAGTATCTAACAATAATGAAGAAATAACTATTTTTTATCCTCTTCAAAAATCTAATTTAACTTCAAAAGAAAAGAGAAGAGAAGATATTAGTAATTTTGTAGAAGAGGTTAAAAAAGCGAAAGATGACAAAGAGCAAGAATTAGTTAGTTTTACTATAGCAAGTTATGCTTCTCCTGAAGGACCAGAAGAATTGAACAGCGACTTAGTAACAAAACGTGGTGAGACTACACAAAATTTTATGTCTAAAACATTAAAGAAAGCAGAAGTAGAAGGTTCGGATGATGATAAATTTTTCACAAGAAAAACTACTCCAACTGAAGACTGGGAAGGTTTTAAAGCAAAAGTTGAAGCATCTAATATTACAGACAAAGCTTTAATTTTAAAAGTATTATCTATGAATTCTGACCCTGTAAAAAGAGAGACTGAAATTAAAAACATGTCAAAAGTTTACGATGAATTAAGAGATGATATTCTTCCACAACTAAGACGTTCTGAAATTTATGCTACTTTCAAAACTGAAGCTAAAACTGAAGCTGAATTAATTATTCTTGGAAAATCTAATCCTGGAGAACTTTCACAAAACGAATTATTTTATGCAGCACAATCAGCCGAAGGTGCCGATAAAGAAACTATTTATAAAAGTTATATTGCAAAATATCCTCAAGATTGGCAAGCATTAAATAACTTGGCAGTTTATTATATTCGCACAGACCAACTGAACGAAGCTGAAACATATCTTCAAAAAGCGGAAAACATTGAAGCAAATCAAAATACTATATTAAACAACTTTGGTGTTGTTTACTGGGCAAAAGGAGATTTAACAAAAGCTAAAGAGTTTTTTGACAAAGCTTATGGAGTTAATGCAACTGATGAGATTGGTTATAACCTCGGAGTACTTCAAATTAAAAATGCAGAGTATGACGAAGCAGTAAAAAGTTTTGGTGGTACAGCTTCTTTCAACAAAGCATTAGCACAAGTACTTACAGGAAATAGCTCAGGTGCTGAAAAAACATTGAAAAGCATAAGTAGCGAAGAAGGTTATTATTATTATTTATTAGCAGTAATTGCGGCACAACAAACTGATGAAAAT
Organism: Bacteroidales bacterium; assembly: GCA_029938985.1. Classification (GTDB taxonomy): domain Bacteria; phylum Bacteroidota; class Bacteroidia; order Bacteroidales; family JAOZQN01; genus JAOZQN01. The sequence goes on from JAOZTW010000267.1 coordinate 6,825, forward strand.
AAATTGTATTCAAATCTTGAAAAAGCAATTAAAGCAGATGCTTCTTTTAAAGAATATGCAAGAAATGATATGGAGTTTAAAGATTACTTAGAAAAAGAAACTTTTAAAGGAATTGTAGATTAAGGCATTTTTCATAAATGCAAATTACTGCGTTATTTTGATTATTTTAAAAT
>JAOZTW010000268.1 GCA_029938985.1 Bacteroidales bacterium
CTTACAGTATGCTAATTAAGTGTTTTTTGCAAAACCGTAATGTGTTGATTATCTGAGTGTTATGTTTTTATTTAAAAACTACAACTATCTAATAATCTGACAATTATGAAAGCAAAAACTTTAGTAGATTATATTTACAATTTTACAAATATATAAAAATTTATTTAATAATTCAAATTTTTTAAAATAAAAATAAATAAATGCAAATGTGAATGCAGAGTATCAACTTATTATGTAAATACTTTTTTAATATGCCTAATTAACAGCAAAATGAAGACTAATTAATATTCTATTCATTTTTAGAATTATCATTTTTCGCCACTTCGCCGATTTACTGCAACTTAAGTTGCAGTAACTGAGCACATAAATCTGCAACTCAAGAAAGCTGTATATTATTTTTTTTTCAAAACAATCATTTCATTATGTTTGGCAACAATTTGTGAATATAATTCTTTCAAATATGGATATTCTAAATGTGTGAAAATATTTTTATTAATTGAAATATTACTTGATAATTGTATTATATTTCCTTCATTTACAATAATATATTTAAAAGTTGCAACTTTATCTGGCAAAAAAATATTTACACTCTCTGGTAAACTTTCAACAGTATAACCTTCTGGTATAGTGAATGTAAGTATGTATTTTTTTTGAAAAGAATATGCAAAATCAACTGGATACTTTCTCTCCTCATTTTTAAAAGGATTGCTATTTATTCCAAAATAAAACATTGGATTAAAATATATCTTATCACCCAAAGTGTTAGAATTATTTGTTATATTCATTTTATAACTTACTTTAAGGGGTTTATAAATCACATCTAAATTTTCAATACTATATTCTGAAATAATCAAACCTTCATTAATTTCTTCAATATTTGCTAAAAAAGTCTCTTCATTTGTCGAATTTTTATAATCGTTTCTAAAATCTAAAGCAGCATAACTTTTAAGGATTTCAGTACAAATACCAGCAAATTCTCCATCAATAATTGTTAAATCAAGATAATAGGCTTCTTTCGATTTTTGATCTGTGTTAATATTCACTTCTTCTGTTACTTTATAAATAACTCGTCCTATTCCATTTAAACATCTTTTTGGTAACATACCAGCAGGACTATACTTCTCGGTAGCATCAAGATAAAATCTTTTTCCATCTATACTTACAAGAGCAATAACATAGTTAAAATCAGTAATTGACGGTAAAGCAGGGTTAATAAAACCATTACTTCTGGTACTTAAAACAACAGGAACTGTGGTAATTTTAGCTTCATTAAGTGCTGCAATTAACAATAAATTAATATCTGCCGATGAACCTGTTTTTTTTTTGTACGATTCTTTTATTGTAGAACTTGTAAAAAGTCTATTTGCTCCATTCCACTTCATTTCATTAGCTATAAATCCGTGAATAGCAATCATTTTATCATATTTTGTCATTGTATCAGCAGTTATTACCTTAAGTTCTTTTTTTAACGCTTTTGGACATTTCAATTGATTTCCAAAATTATCTGCCTCTAATAACTCTTCACTTATTTCGTCCCATGAAGTAGTAAATTCACGCATAATTCTATGATATCTATCTCTAACAATTTGCAATTCAAATACCAAACTTGATATATAATTATATTTTGAACTAATAAATGGTTCTTTAACAAAAGCAGGAATATTTTCCATAGTATATAAATATGTTGTACCGTCTGAATTGGTTAAAAAATTTTTCATTTCAGGAGATGGTAGGTATCCTTTTATTCTTTTTAGATAAGTCAAGTTATCTGGTATTGTAATATTATACTCATTATAAACAGTAGGTATAATATCTTGAAATTCCCAATCTTTTAGGTTATATATATTATTTGAAAATAAAGTATATTTGTACTCTAAGATTGTACCTACTTTAACATTTGAAAAAGTAATTTTTTTTACTGATATTGAGCTTGAAATTGTATTGTCAAAAATATCATTATTTTCCACCTTAGTTTTAACGACCTTACCTGATACTAAATTGCAACTTTGAGCTTCAAGGTTAATAATCTTTTCGTTGTAGTTTAAATAATAAATTTCTTTATTAGCCCAGTCAAAACCATTTGAATTCAATATTTTTATTCTTACATGATAATTGTGTTCCAATCTCATCATATCGAAATTAAAAGTTGTTTCTCCATATTTGAATAATATTACTGCATTTGCACTGGTATCCAAGTCGTAAATCTTCATTTCTAAGTTTGACTTATCAACTTTACCATACTTTGTGTGTTTTTTTTGGGCAGATAAATTGCTCATTAAAAATACAAAAATTATTAGAATAAAAAATTTAGTTTTCATGGTTTTTAAATTAAGGGTTTAAATAATTAAATTTAATATAATATGTAACCTTTTTAATATTGTAATAAAAGTCAAAATTAATGTTTTTTAAATCTATTAGATTTACTTTTAAGAAAATTTTAATAATTTAGACTGTTTTTAAATTGAAAAATGACTAAAATTGAATTATTAATTAGAATCAATAGTTTGTTAACTTTATCAATCAAGTATTTATAATTATATTTAATATAAAAATATTCATTATCATAAAGTTTTTATCTGGTTTTTTTAAAATTTTTTTTTGGATAATAAATATTTTTATAATACTTTTGTTTACAAAAAAGAATGAGAAAAAAAATACTATTTATTTATAAAGAGGAAATTCTTGTAAAAAAAGCTGTAAATGAAGATTATATAATTAATTTGGAAAATTTGGAATTTTATCCAAAAGTGTTTCAAAATCTGTCAAAAATAGTTCAAGAGTTTAATTATTCTATTGTTATGCTTTCAAAAAAACATGAGTATAATTCAAAAGATAAAAAAGAATTGTTTGTTCATAACAAAATTATTAAAACCTTTGAAAATGAAGGAATTGTTTTTGAAGAAAATATAATTGTTGGTGATAAATTGGAGCAGTTTGCAAAATATTTATATGGTAATTACGATATTGCTAATTCTTTTGTAATAAGTGCTAATTTTTTGGATTTACAATTATCTGACAAGTTGAGTTGTAAATCAATTTTATTAAATAAAGAAGAGAATAAAAAAGAGGATTTTTGCACCAAAAACTGGGCTGAAATATATAATTTAATGAAAAAAAATTCACGTACAGCAAGTATTATAAGAAGCACATCGGAAACAAAAATTGAGGTAAAAATAAATTTAGATGGAACAGGAAAAAAAGATATAAAAACAGGACTTAGTTTTTTTGACCACATGTTAGAACAAATAGCAAAACATGGCGAAATAGATTTGACAGTAAAAGTAGATGGCGACTTGGAAGTAGATGAGCATCATACAATTGAAGATACCGCAATTGTTTTGGGAGAAGCATTTGTTAAAGCACTTGGTAACAAACAAGGCATTGAAAGATATGGTTTTTTGTTGCCAATGGACGAATGTTTGGCACAGGTTGCAATTGATTTTTGTGGGCGTGCATGGTTGGTTTGGGAGGCAGATTTTAAAAGAGAAAAAATTGGAGATATGCCAACCGAAATGTTCATGCACTTTTTTAAATCGTTTAGCGATAACGCAAAATGTAACCTAAATATTAAAGCCGAAGGACAAAATGAACATCACAAAATAGAAGCAATTTTTAAAGCTTTTGCAAAAGCAATAAAACAAGCAATAAATAAAGTAAATAATTCAATACCAAGCACAAAAGGAAGTTTATGATAGCAATAATAAAATATAATGCAGGAAATTTCACGTCGGTAAAAAATGCAGTTGAAAGACTGGGAGTGGAATATATTATTAGCGATAAAAAAGAAGAAATACTTGAGGCAGATAAAGTTATTTTTCCTGGTGTGGGAGAAGCAGGAACTGCAATGAAATACTTAAAAGAACGAAAACTTGATGTTTTGATAAAAAATTTGAAACAACCTGTTCTTGGTATTTGTCTCGGATTACAATTGATGTGCAAACACAGCGAAGAAGGAGATACTAAATGTTTGGGAATTTTTGATACAGAAGTAAGAAAATTTCCTGATATTAAAATAGTTCCTCACACGGGCTGGAATAATTTTACATCAGTAAAAGGTAACCTTTTTGAAAAAATAAAAACCACTAATGATGTATATTTTGTTCACAGTTACTATGCTGATATTTGTCAAAACACTATAGCGGTTTGCGACTACATTAAACCTTTTAGTGCTGCTATTCAAAAAAATAATTTTTTCGCAACACAATTTCATCCTGAAAAATCGGCAGATGTAGGTGAACAAATTTTGAGAAACTTTATTCAATTCACATAATTAATTAAGAATTAGGGCTACCCACGTAAGGTTAGACAACTTTGATTAGCAAGGTTACACGTTTCCAAGTCCTATTTTTATTGCCTACGGCAATAAAAATAGCACGTTGGAAAGTGTTTAATATTTAAAATTTGTCCAACGTTACGTGGGTAGCCAGAATTAGGAATTAGTAATTAAGAATTGGTTTACACCTTTAAATTTAATTATTTGTAAAAATTTGTAAAAATAATAAAACAAAATTAATAATCTAATAATGAGAATAATACCAGCAATTGATATAATAAACGGAAAATGTGTTCGTTTGAGTAAGGGCGACTATTCTACAAAAAAAATATACAACGAAAATCCTCTTGAAGTAGCCAAAAAATTTGAAGATTATGGAGTGCAATATTTACACGTTGTTGATTTAGATGGAGCAAAATCTAAACATTTGGTTAATCATAAAATTTTATACCAAATTTGTGTAAAAACAAATTTAAAAATTGATTTTGGTGGAGGTATAAAATCGGATAAAGATATTAGAATTGCTTTTGAAAATGGAGCAAATCAAATAACAGGTGGTAGTATTGCGGTCTCAAATAAAACTTTGTTTTTAAAGTGGTTGAAAAAATATAGTTCAGAAAAAATTATACTTGGAGCAGATTTTAAAGACCGTAAAATAGCGACAAATGGCTGGCTCTCAAATTCAGAAACTGATGTTTTAGAATTTATAAAATATTATGAAAATCAAGGAATAGAATATGTAATTTCTACCGATATTTCAAAAGATGGAATGCTTGCAGGTGCTTCTGAAACAATTTATAAGGAAATATTAGGAGCTTCGAAAATAAATTTAATAGCAAGTGGTGGAGTTTCGTCGATAAAAGATGTAGAAAACCTAAATATGATTGGCTGTGAGGCGGTTATAATTGGCAAAGCAATTTATGAAAATAAAATTTTATATACAGAACTACCTAAATTAATAGAACAAAATGCTTAAAAAAAGAATTATTCCCTGTCTTGACATAAAAAATGGAAGAACAGTTAAAGGTGTTAATTTTGTGGATATTAGAGATGCAGGAGACCCTATTGAACTTGCCAAAAGATATGTACAGGAGGGTGCCGACGAATTGGTTTTTCTTGATATTACTGCAACTATTGAAAAAAGAAAAACACTTGTTAAGTTGGTTCGTAAAATAGCTTTGGAAATAAATATTCCTTTTACTGTTGGTGGAGGAATAAACACGATAGACGATGTGGCTGCAATTATTGAGGCTGGTGCCGATAAAATAAGTATAAACTCGGCTGCCGTCAAGCGTCCTGAATTTATTACTGAAATAGCAAATAATTATGGTAGTCAGTGTGTTGTGTTGGCTATTGATACCAAGTATATTAACAGCGATTGGTTTGTTTACACACATGGTGGACGAAATTACACTCCTCAAAAAACTGCAGAATGGGCAAAAAAAGCAGAAAATATAGGAGCAGGAGAAATACTTTTAACATCTATGAATCACGATGGAACAAAAAATGGTTTTGCCGTTGAGCTTACTAATAATATTGCAAATATTGTAAATATACCAGTTATTGCATCTGGTGGTGCTGGCACAGAAAAACATTTTGTGGATATTTTCAAAAACTCAAAAGCAAGTGCAGCACTTGCGGCAAGTATTTTTCATTTTGGAGAAATACCTATTCCAAGATTAAAAAAATATCTTTTTGAAAATAAAATTGCAATTAGGAATTAAGAATTGGTTTACACCTTAAAATTCAATTAAGCACCCGTAAAATAAAAAGTACTTTTTTGTATATCTTTAATCTATTGGTTTCTAACCCCATAATTGTATTATTGTACCATTGAATAATTGAATAATTGTACCATTGAATAATTGTATCATTCCTTAATTTATAAAAAACTGTGTTTAAAAAAACAAAGTTTTATAAGATAATAGTATATTAAAAAATTATAAAAAATATGAAATTAGATTTTGACAAAGGCAATGGTTTATTGCCAGTTATAATTCAAGATTACAATACTTTACAAGTATTAATGTTAGGTTATATGAACCAAGAAGCATTTGAAAAAACCAAAAAAGAAGGGAAAGTTACTTTTTTCAGCAGAAGCAAAAATAGACTTTGGACAAAAGGAGAAACATCTAATAATTTTTTGTTTGTAAAAGAAATTATGGAAGATTGTGATAACGATACTTTACTTATAAAAGCAGTGCCACAAGGAGTTGTGTGTCATACTGGTTCTTTTTCTTGTTTTAAAGAACAAACAGCAAAAGGATTTGTATATAAGTTAGAAGATATTATTTCGAAAAGAATAACAGAAAATAGTGAGAAATCATATACTAATAAATTGTATAAAAAAGGTATTAATAAGGTGGCTCAAAAGGTTGGCGAAGAAGCAGTTGAACTAATAATTGAAGCAAAAGACAATAATAATGAGCTTTTTATTAACGAAGCCGCAGATTTATTATATCATTATTTAATTCTTTTAAAAGCTAAAAATTTCACATTTCAAGATGTTGAAGAAGTTTTAAAAAACAGAAATCATTAAGGCATATTAAAATAAATAATTGATTTATTTAAATGGAGTAATTTTTGTTTTAATATGTCTAAGTATTTGAGGCTTTTTTTTGTAATTTTTTAAAAATTAGTTATCTTTGCAAATAAAATTTGGGTTTACAGTCAAATATTGTGATGGAATATTAACTTGTAACTTTAATAATTTAGATTATGATT
>JAOZTW010000269.1 GCA_029938985.1 Bacteroidales bacterium
TTAAAAGATGCAAGAAAAAAATTTATGCTAAAAAACGCAAAGAATTTATAGCAAAAATGTATTTTAATAATAATGCAAAAATAGAAACTATAATTACAAATGATTATTTACAATATATTGCATACCACGAGTTTTGCAACAAAATTTTTAATTTATTATAAAAAATCAAGTGCAAATGAAAATATAAATTTAAAAAAGCAAAAAGCTATATTCTTGTGGCAGGAGAATGTTATACAATCTGAGCAAAAAATACTACGAGTTAACATCAAAACTATCAAAAAAATAACTTTAGAAAATTATATTTTTAATTAGCGAAGTGCAAGAATGCTGTTTTTTATTTGATAAAAAATAACAATGTTCTAAAGTAAAGAGAGAAATAATAATTCTAAACTATTATTCCACCTCCAATTAAATCGTTGTTTTGATAAAAAACCACTGACTGTCCAGAAGCAACTCCATATATTTTATTAAAAAAAACAACTTTAATCTTTTCATTTTCAATTATTAAATTACATAAAGTAGCCTTTTCTTTATATCTTATTTTAGCAAATATTTGAATATTTTCAGGAATTTTTACATATTTTTGAAAGTTAAAATCTGAAAGAGTAACAGTTGTTGTGCTTAATTCTTCTTTTTGTCCTAAAAAAACTGTATTTGTAGATGCTTCTATTTTTACGACATATAAAGTTTTGGAGGACTCAATATTTAATCCTTTTTTTTGACCTATTGTATAATAATGAATACCATTATGTTGTCCTAAAATTTCTCCTCTATAATTAACAAAACTTCCTTTTTCTATTCTTTGATCATCCTTAGAAATAAATTCTTTGATAAAAAACCTGTAATCCTTATCTTTAATAAAACAAACATTATAACTCTCTTTTTTTTCGATTAGGTTAACAAAACCAAGCTTTTTGGCAAGCAATTTAATTTCTGTTTTTTTATATTTCCCAAGCGGAAAAATAGTTTTCTTCAAATATTCTTGAGGTAATTTCCATAAAAAATATGATTGATCTTTCCAGTCGTCAATAGCTTCTGAAATATAAAATCTATCATTTTCATTTTTCACAACTGCATAATGACCTGTTGCAACATACTTGCATTCAAACTCATCTGCGTATTCCATTAATGTCTTCCATTTTATAGAAGGATTGCAAACCACACATGGATTTGGAGTGCGTCCACTCAAATATTCATCAACAAAATTTGTAATAATTTGGTTTTTAAAAATATCTTGTATATCAACCACGTAATGCTTAAATCCAAGATTAACAGCAATTTGTCGGGCATCGTTGATATAATCTAAATTATATTTTTTTTTGTTTTTTTGTTTTTCTACATAAGTTACAAAAGTAATACCAACTATTTCAAAACCTTGCTTTTTCAATAAATAAGCGGCCATAGAGCTATCCACGCCACCACTCATTGCTAATAAAACTCTCATATTAATATTATTAATTGATAAACCTGTTAATTAAATAAATGTAAATAAATAAAAACTAATGTAAAGCTACTTATTTTAAGCTATCTAAAATGTAAAATTAATAAATTATTTAGAAATAATAGTATCAAAATATTTTTTTTTTAATTTTGTAAATATTTTAACAAAATATTTTATGCCAATAAAATAACAATCAGGCATATTAAAATAAATAATTGACAAATTTAGATAGTTATTATTTGTTTTATATACCTTAATAATAATGTTTTATATACAATGAATAAATTTATTTTTACAATAGCAATAATTTTTGCATTTTTATTTTTATCATGCAACAAAAGTAATAAAGAAGGCAAAACAATAACAAACAATAATGATAGTATAATAAGTTCTACAGCAGTAGAATATGCTAAAAACTTCACAATTAAACAAAATGAAAATTATAATATATTAAAAGTTTTTAATCCTTGGCAAGGAGCTAAAAATGTGGAGTATAAATATTATTTATCAAATAAAAAGTTGGAAAATCACAGTTCAAATGTAATAATTACACCTGTTAAGAAGGTGGTTTGCCTTTCTACAACACATGTAGGTTTTTTAGATTTGCTTGGTAAAACTAATTCTATAGTAGGTATTTCTGGCTCAAATTTTATTTATAACAAAGCGATGCAAGAAAGAATTGAAAAAGGAGAAATTGTAGATGTCGGTTATGAGCAAAATCTTAATATTGAATTGATTATATCGTTAAAACCAGATGTTGTATTTGTTTATGGAGTTCAAGCTAATATTGTTAGCAAAATAACCGAACTTGAAAAACTTGGTATAAAAGTAGTTATTGTGGCCGAATACCTTGAAGTTGAACCATTAGGAAAAGCAGAATGGCTTAAGTTTTTTGCACAATTTTATGAGCAAAACGAGTTTGCACAAACAGAATTTGATACTATTGCAAAAAAATATAATGAACTTACTCGGTTGGTTGTAAACTCAAAAAACAAACCTGGAATTTTAACAAATATTCCATATCAAGGAGTTTGGTATATTCCTGGTGGGAATTCGTATTTTGCAAAACTAATAAGCGATGCAGGTGGAGAATTTTTGTGGAAACAAAACAATAGAAAAGATAGTTATCCGCTTGGTTTTGAGGCAATATTCTTAAAACAGAAACAAGCAAAATATTTAATTAACCCAAGTTCAACAAATTCGATTAACGAAATTTTGAAAATAGAACCACGTCTTAAAAATTTTGAATGTATCAAAAATAAATATATTTATAATAATAATTTGCGTACAAAAAAAAATGGAGCAAACGATTTTTGGGAGTCTGGAGTAGTAAAACCAGATGTTATTTTAAAAGATTTAATAACAATTTTTTATCCCAATTCAAACAAAAACAAGACTTTATATTATTATAAAAAAATAGAATAAGCAATATTTCCTGTTGAAATTGCTTTTTATTAAATTATTTTTATATTTGCACAAATTTTTAAAATTACATTATTATAAAAAAACGGTATTTTTCACAAGAGAGAAAGTATTAAAAACTTTTTTAAATTTCAGGATAAAGGTTTACTTCTGTAAATGAGTATTTTAAATATCAAAAGTAACTCAAAAATTTGCACTTGTGAAACATGCTAAAAAACACTAAATAATACAAACTTATGGCTTGGTTTAAACGAAAAGAACGAGGAATTAGCACTAATACAAAAGACAAAAAGGACACAAAAAAAGGTCTTTGGTTTAAATGTCCTATTTGTAAAAAAGTAACACCTACAGAAGAACTCATTGAAAATTTAAGTGTGTGCGAGTGTGGGCATCATTACAGAGTAAAATCTACTGTTTATTTTGATATTTTATTTGATAATAAAGAATATACAGAAATAAATAAAAATCTAATTTCGGAAGATCCATTAGTGTTTGTAGATAAAAAAAGATATACAGAACGACTAAATGTGGCATATAAAAAAACGGGATTAAAAGATGCTATAACAACTGTTTATGGAAAAATAAATGGTATGGAAACAATGGTTGCTTCAATGAATTTTGAATTTATTGGAGGCTCAATGGGATCAGTTGTTGGAGAAAAAATAGCAAGAGCAATTGATTATTGTATTGATAAAAAACAACCACTTATAATTATCTCAAAATCAGGTGGAGCAAGAATGATGGAGGCTGCGTTTTCATTAATGCAAATGGCAAAAACATCAGCAAAATTAACACAGCTTGCAGATGCTAAACTTCCCTTTATTTCTTTCCTAACAGACCCTACAACAGGGGGAGTAACAGCCTCTTATGCTATGCTTGGCGATGTTAACATTGCAGAACCAAATGCTTTGATAGGTTTTGCTGGACCTCGTGTGATAAAAGAAACAATTGGAAAAGACTTACCCAAAGGATTTCAACGGTCAGAATTTTTATTAGAACATGGTTTTTTGGACTATATTGTGGAAAGAAAAAATTTAAAAGAGAAGATAACAAGACAATTAAGATTTTTCATGAATTAAAAAAATAAAAAAATGTACAATTTATTAAAAGGAAAAAAAGGAATAATATTTGGGGCGTTAGATGATAAATCAATGGCTTGGAAAGTAGCTGAACATGCTCATGCAGAGGGTGCTAAGTTTACTTTGTCGAACACACAAGTTGCTATAAGATATGGAACACTTGACGAATTAGCAGAAAAATGCAATGCCGAAATAATTCCAGCTGATGCAACAAGTATCGAAGATATTGAAAATGTAATAAAAAAATCAATGGAAATACTTGGAGGAAAAGTAGATTTTATATTACATTCAATTGGAATGTCAATAAACGTTAGAAAAAAACGAACTTATGACGATATTGACTATGGTTTTATGATGAAAACATTAGATATTTCTGCAATTTCGTTTCATAAAGTAATAAAAACAGCTTACCAATTAGATGCTATGAATGAGTGGGGTTCAATAGTTGGTTTGTCATATATTGCCGCTCAAAGAACACTGTTTAGATACAACGATATGGCTGATGCAAAAGCAATGCTGGAATCAATAGCAAGAAGTTTTGGCTATATTTATGGGCGTGATAAAAAAGTTAGAATAAATACAATTTCGCAATCGCCAACTCTTACAACAGCGGGAAAAGGAGTAAAAGGAATTGGCGATTTATTAGATTTTACCGAAAGAATGTCGCCTCTTGGAAATGCTACCGCAGATGAATTGGCACAATATTGTATTACCTTATTTTCTGACCTTACCAGAAAGGTAACCATGCAAAATCTTTTTCACGATGGAGGATTTTCTAATATGGGTATGAGCGAAAGAGCTATGCACCAATATAGTAAAGGTATAGATGATTAAATATTGAAAAAATTAATTTAATAATTATACTTTTTTTCACTAAGTAGGTAATCATAAATAAACAACACTTTTTAAGAGGCTATTTTGTATATAGCAAGGCATAAATTATTTGCATATTTCTTATATAGTAATCTTTTTGCAACGAAGCATAATGATAGAATTGACTTTAAAAAGTGATGTTTATATATGATTAACAACTTAATATGCCTAATAGTAGATAATGTAACAGATGATTTTATAAGTTTTTGCAATGTTAAACAAATTGACACAATTAGACAAATTACAAATATCCACATTTAAAATAAAATTATTAAGTTTGTAGCAAAAACAAAAGATGAAAATAAAGAAAAAAGAGCTTATAGAATCGTTAAATAAAACATTCAGAAAAGAACAAATTAGTAGAATTGATTTTGATAATTTTAAATCAGAACTTAAAAAACTAATATCAAAAGTTGATGAAAACGAAAGCGAAGAACATTTAAAATATCCTTTGCGTGATTTTCTTTTAAATACATCTTTTTATAAGAACGAGATTAACACTAAAGGACGAACCGACCTTGCTATATATAGTGGAAACTCGAACAAAACACCTGTAAATATAATTTTTGAAACTAAAAAACCAAAAAGTTATGATTTTCCAACTTTAACAAATATAAACGGCAAAGCAACACATGAAGCTGTTTTATATTATATTAGAGAACGATATGAAGAAAAAAACGACGAAATAAAACACATTATAATTACAAATGTTTATGAATGGTTTGTGTTTGATGCACATGACTTTGAAAAATATTTTTATACAAATAAGATAATAAAAGAATATGAAAAATGGAAAACAGGACAAAAAACCAGCAAAAATACAGAGCATTTTTATAAAATAGTAAAACAATATATTGATAAATCGGAAGACGAAATTTCTTTAACATTTTTTGATATAAGGAACTATGAAAAAACAATGCAGGATAATGAAAAAACAACAGTTCCGTTGTTCAAAATTCTTTCTGCAACTCACTTATTAAAACTCAGTTACATAACAGACAGCAATTCTTTAAACTCTCAATTCTACAACGAATTACTTTATATTATTGGCTTAACAGAAGTAAAGAAAGGTTCAAAAAAAGTAATACAACGACCTATTGACAAGTTGCGTATCAACGGCTCACTTATAGAAAACACCTTTAGTACCATAAAAACAGAGAACAGATTATCAAAAATAAATGATATTCATAAATATGGCGAAACCCAAGACGAACAACTACTTAACATTTCGTTAGAATTAACTATCACTTGGATAAATAGAATTTTGTTCCTAAAATTACTTGAAGCACAACTAATTAGTTTTCATAAAAACGAAAAAGATTATAAATTTCTTGTTATTTCTTCAATTACAAATTTTAGTGAATTAAACGAACTATTTTTTGATATTCTGGCAAAACAAGTTGGCGAACGAGAAGATTTTATTAAAAAAGAATTTAAAAACATTCCCTACCTCAATAGTTCTTTATTTGAAATTAGCAAATTAGAAGATAATTCAGTGCGAATAAACAGCCTGAAAAACCGCTTAACAATGCCAGTATATTCACATAGCGTTCTGACAGATAAGAAAAAAGCAAATATCCCGACACTTGAATATTTATTTGAGTTTCTGAATGCTTATAATTTTACAAACGAAGGCGCAGACGAAATTCAAGAAGAAAATAAAAGCCTGATAAATGCTTCGGTTCTTGGTTTAATATTTGAAAAAATAAACGGCTATAAAGAAGGCTCATTTTTTACACCCGGTTACATTACAATGTATATGAGCCGTGAAACCATAAGGCGTTCTGTTATACAAAAATTCAAAGAAGCCGATTACCAACTTTCAAAAAACTTAGAACTTTCGGAAAGTTTCAACGAATTAAAGACAAAAATTGAAAATAGACACGAAGCCAATCAAATAATCAACAGTATTAAAATTATAGACCCAGCCGTAGGTTCTGGGCATTTTCTGGTTTCGGCACTAAACGAAATAATTGCAATAAAATCGGAACTTAATATTCTCAGTTACAAATCAGGTGGACGTATTTTAGATTTTAAAGCCGAAGTAGTGAACGATGATTTAATAATCACAAATCACGAAAACGAAGAAATTTTTGAATACACATTAAACCAAAAAGGAAACATTATTCCTTATAAACAAGATTTGCAAGAAGCAATTTTTAATGAAAAACAAAC
>JAOZTW010000270.1 GCA_029938985.1 Bacteroidales bacterium
AGGCAATTAATAAATGCTTTAATGTTATGGTAAAAAGTTTTCCCGACTTTTCAGTATTTAGACGTTTCCAAGTCCACTATTTTTTGCCTTATGGCAAAAAATAAGGGACGTTGGAAAGTCTTTTCCTATAACAATACTATAGATAATTAAGTCTTAATACATTACTTATTTTTATTAAAAACTAAGTAGTCAATGCTTTAATGTTCTGGTAAAAAGTTTTCCCGACTTTTCTGGAATTATATATAAAAACACCAAACTTTGTTAAAAGATAAAGTTTGTTTATTGTGAATAAGGTTTTGGGATTTTTAAAAATCCCTTATTCTCTATGTTGTTAATATACAAAATAAAACAAATGAGGACTTACGCCATTTATGGGAATAATATATAAAATCCGAAAACCTAATTCGTTTTAGTATAAAGCTATAAATGAGTGGTTTTATATGTACTTTTTACCTTTTACTGTTTTTATATCAGTAACAATTTGTTTTATTAATTGTTCGTCTTTTTTTGTAGAGATGAGCAAAATATTGTCTGATTCTGCAATTATTACGTCGTCTAATCCTTGAACCACAACTAATTTATCATTTGATGTATTAATTATGCTATTTTTTGTATTATACAACATAACATTGTCGCCCATAATAGAATTTCCATTAGAGTCTTTTTCAGAGTTTTCGTACAACGACCCCCATGTTCCTAAATCGGACCAGCCAAAATTTGCTGGATAAACATAAACATTTTGAGCATGTTCCATAATACCGTAGTCCAACGAAATGTTTTTACAAATAGAATAAGTTCTTTTTATAAAATCGTCTTCTTTGTCGGTATTGTAAAATTCATTACCTGCTTCAAAAAGAGCATCTACTTCTGGAAGAAACTGTTTAAACGATTTGTTTATTGCTTTTAACGACCAAATAAAAATTCCAGCATTCCAATGAAATTCACCAGATTCAACAAAGATTTTTGCCATTTCTAAGTTCGGTTTTTCAGTAAATGTTTTTACTTTTTTTATTTCGGTATTCTCTGTTATTGGGCTTTGTTTTTTTTCGTTTGTTTCTACTTGAATATAGCCATATCCAGTATCTGGACGATTAGGTTTTATGCCGATAGTTAATAAAACATCGTTTTTTTCAGTAGAATCTAAACTTTTTTTAATTATTTGGGTAAACTTAGTTGTGTTTGTAACAAGGTGGTCGGCAGGTGAAACTACAATATTTGCTTTGGGATTTTGAAGTGCAATTTTATAATTAGCATAAGCCACACAAGGTGCAGTGTTTCTTCTTGCGGTTTCTAATAAAATATTATTTTGCGGTATTTCTGGTAATTGTTCAATAACAATATCTTTATAAATAACGCTTGTAACAACAAGTATATTTTCGGGGGGACAAACATCAAGAAAACGGTCAAAAGTTTGTTGAATTAATGTACGCCCTGTGCCAAGCACATCAATAAATTGTTTTGGTTTTTGGGTTCTACTAAGAGGCCAAAATCGACTACCTACTCCACCTGCCATTATTACGCAATAGTTGTTATTCATTTGTTTTTTATTTTTAAGTTATTATATTTTTTATGATTTTTCAAATAATTAATTATATCTAAGTGAAAATGAAAAATTTAGTAAGTGAAATTATTTGTCGTTTTTCACAAATATCAATTTCTTAGTTGTATTTGAAATATTAAAATGCTCATTTACAAAATGAAACTTTAATTCTAACATTTCAAAAAAGCCTTGAACTTGTCACTCGATAAAAACGCCAATTATTTGCATATTATTAATATTTCAACCTTTTTAAACGAAAATAATGCTAAAACAGTTTTTAAAACATAGTTAGATTCTTTCTTTTGCAAAAGTAATTTTTTATTTATTAAAAATGATTTTTTTTTCAAAAACATTAAAAAAATCATCTATTTGAAAAAAATATTAGCATAATTTTATTTTGTGTATTCGTAAAACTGTAAGCACTAATTAGGAATCTGGAATTGATTTATATCTTAAAAATCAATTATTTGTGGGTTTTTGATTTAGTCTTCATTTTATCCAATCAAAATATGCGGAATGTTTCATTTTTTAGAAAAATTTTTTGTTAACCATAAAATTAGGTTACATTTATTATTTTTTTTGTTCTAAATTTGTTTTTGTTTTATTAAAAAATATTGGCTCATATAGATAATCAAGGTCTTTTTATTGTAATAAATAATAATCTTTTCGAATAGCAAATATTTTTATTTATTTTACTGCACCAGCGGTGCAAAACAATGATAGAATTAATTGACAATATGGACATTGCACCAGCGAGATGCTATAATTTGCGAGTAAAAAAGACGTAGTTTTTATTGCCCCCCGCTAAAATACATTTACTAAAATTTATATATTTCTATCAATATATTTTGTACTTCTGGTGCAAAAATAAATAAGACCTCAATTGTCTATAAGAGCCATATTAAATTTATGTTTAACTCCCCTTGTATTGACATAGTGTGAATCTGTTAACTTCTAATGGTTTCTTTTTTCATTTCATTCATTATATCTATTGTTTTTACCGAAACAGTTGTTAGTCGTTGTAGTAATTCAATTACAAAAGCCTTAAAATCTGCAAATTTGTAGATATTAAATTTTTCGTGCAGTGTTTTTTTATGCGGATAAGTATCTATAATTTTTTTGCTATAATTTTTTTCTTGATATTGATTTAAAACCCATTCCAAAGCCGAACGATTACCAAGTTTATACTCCCAGGCTTTATCAGGAATATTTGATATTGATGTATTTTCATCTATAATAATAATTCCGTCTTCTTTTCTAACTTTCAATTTCACTTTTGGGCTTTCTTTTGGCTTTTCGTTATGCTCAATTTTTAGCTTGTATGGTTTTGCTTTTTCATAATTAATATGCAAATATAATAGCTTTTTGCCCCAGCTTGACCATTTTTTAAAATCTACGTAAAATGGAATACGAGGAAATTCACGTTTTAAATTTTGCTTATATTTTTCTCGGTAAGTAGGATTATGAAGTACCGCATAAACATAGTGAAAAATATTTTCTTTTGTAATAGTTTTATATTTATAGTGTTCTTTAAATAAATTTAAGCCCCAGTCTGTTACATTGCTTTTTTGCTTGTTTTTTTCGTAAGTATATAATGGAACACAAGTTCCTCCCCTTGCACAAAAATTCAAATCTGTTAATGTATTTACTGCAAGAAAAACAATTGGAGTTTGTTCATTAGACATGAAACAAAGCTGTTTATTTGTTTTATTTAATTTTTCGCCAAAAATGGCATAATGGTTTGCTGTTAATCTGTCATTTAATCTTTTTTCGCAATAGAAATTTACTTTAAAAAAAGGACGATAATGTGAAAGTTTGAATAAGTCTGTATTTAATTCTATGGTTGTATTTTTCTTGTAATGAGTAGTTAAAGTATCACTCCACTTTATACTTTTGTCAATCTTTTTATTTTTCACACTACTATTAAATGTCGTAATTGCATATTTAATTTTTTGATTTAACTCATTTTTATCAATATCATAAACCCACTCATCTCTATTGGTTGCAACTCCATTTGAATAAAAATCAAAAATTGAATTTTCCTCCTTAAATTTTCCTTTTTGTTTTTTATTTATCAATGGAATCAAATCCCAAAAATCATTTTCGCCTAATTTTGTCCAATTATTATTAACTGGAGTTATTGAATTAAATGCTATTTCATGAAATTTATTATCAGCAAGATATTCAAGTTTTTCTTTACGAGTAGCCCTAATATCGCAAGGGTGTATGTACTTAATTAGGCATTCTTTATCCTTTTTTGAATTATCTCTAACTAAAAAAACAATTGTAATACCAACCGCTGCCGACTTACCAAATATTGTATGGTTTTCATTCATAAAAATTCCGTCTCTTCCTGAAAGTTCACGAATATCGCCACCCAAATCAACTATATATGCGTACTGAAATTCTTTGGAAATAGAAGCTCTAAAACCGTCATACGTTTTTTTATTTATCAAGGCATTGTTTGTTATAAAAGCAATTATACCATCGTCAGAAACTCTATCGCTTGCCCAACGGAAAAAACGAGAAAACATATCATAAACCTTTGTTTTTGTGGCATTACTTAGCTTTACATAGGTGTTTTTTATACGCTCGTCTATATGAGGATAATCTTTGTTTTTATTAAAATCATTCCAATTTTGTTGATTTGCATTATATGGAGGATTTCCTATTATTACCGAAATTTTCTTTTTGTTTTGATTTTTTATTCTATCTAAATTTTCTTTTGAAACAGCAAACATATTTTGTGAAAAAGCTTGGTCTTTTCCTTTGCGTTCCCAATTTAAAGCATGATAATTTTCAAGCGTATCAACAAAAACAATATTATTGAATGGAGCATATTTATTCATTATTTGTTTATATGTATATTCAATATTCAGATTTGCAATATAATACGGTAAAATTGCAACTTCGTTTGCATGAATTTCGTTTTTGTATTTATATTCAAGTTTTTGCGGATTAATATATCGTAGTAAATCAGTAATAAATGTGCCTGTTCCTGTTGCGGGGTCTAAAATTTCCACATTTTCATCTGATAATGTTTTTTTGAAATGATATTCCACTAAATAATCCGTACTTTCTATCATAAATTTTACAATCTCGTTGGGAGTAAAAACAATGCCGAGTTTGTCTGCTCCTTTGGGGTTGTATGCTTTATAAAAATTTTCGTAAACTATTTTTAAAAATTCCTGCTTCTTATAATAATCTCCTATTTGTGCAGCATAGGTTTTTATTGTTTGATAATAATGGTCTATTTTTGCAAGTGTGTTGTACCTTACTTCTCTTGAAAAAAAAGTATCTACAACTTTTTGTAACTCTATTGCAACATTGTTTTCTCTGTGAAAATGTGTTTCATTATAAACAGTTGAAAAAATCTCATCAGTCAAAATATGTTGTATCAACATTTCTCTAATGTCCTCACTTTTTATAGTCGGGTCAATACTTTGACGGCATAATTCCCAAAAATTAGCTCTTGCTTTTTTAAATTTTTCATTAGTTTTGGCTTGTTCCATTATCATAGTTCTCAACTCATCGGCAATATACGGAACGTCTTCTTTAAATTTCTCTATAGCGTCAAAAAAATCGGTGATTACTTTGGGTTGGTAAGTTAGAAAAGCACGTAATATTCTGTCTAATTCTTTTGGTTTCATCATGTTGCAACGCATTACTTCTTCGCCTTGTCTGTTTTCGCCAGTTTTCTGAATTAAAACTATTGTTTCACTATTCTCAAAAATAATATTATCGGTAGGATAACCTTTTTCAATTTTCTTATCTATTTCAATATCAATATCATCATATATATCTTTGCTTTCCCAATGTCCATAATCAAGATTAGGTAAAGCTCCACGAACAGTTCCATCGGGTCGTATTCTTGTGTTTTTATATGTCTCTTCTCGTAAAAGAATTAAATCTTTTGTATCACAATACGCTTCCAAAAGCGATTTGAAAGCATCGCTTATAACACTTTCATTTCTTGTTGCTCCACTTTTTTGTATAGTATGAAGCTTTTTATAAAATTTATCTAATTCTCTTTTTAACATGTTTTTTTATATTGTATATTTAAAATTCAGCCTATTGATTAGTTTTCTGTAACTATTGTTATTTTCTTTTTGTTTGATTTATTGGCGTTTTTCACGAGTAT
This sequence comes from Bacteroidales bacterium, assembly GCA_029938985.1. Taxonomy (GTDB): domain Bacteria; phylum Bacteroidota; class Bacteroidia; order Bacteroidales; family JAOZQN01; genus JAOZQN01. The sequence continues at coordinate 5,682 of JAOZTW010000270.1, forward strand.
CAATTTCATCGTTACTTTTTAAATATTAGAATGCACATTTACAAAATGAAACATTAATTCTAATATTTCAATAAAGCCTTGAGCTATACACAGGTGAAAAAACGCCATTTTATGATATACTAAAACTTATTAAATCATTGAATTTTAAGGAGTAAACCAATTCTTAATTCCTGTTTACGGCATTAAGTCTAATGTTTTTCTAAATTTATATGTTTTTTTCATATTATCATAAAGCTTTTCGGCTTCTGTGTAATTCAATGTTTGTTGACCGTCAGAAAAAGCAACTTCTGGTTGTTTGTGAGTTTCAAAAATAATACCATCAGCACCAGCCATAATTGACGCAAGTGCAAGCGGTTTAACAAATTGGCGAATACCAATTGCATGTGAGGGATCAACTACAACAGGTAAGTGTGTTTTTTCTTTTAACAATGGTATTGCATTTACATCTAAAGTGTTACGATATGCCTTTTCGTAACTTCTTATTCCTCTTTCGCACAAAATAATTTGTTCGTTTCCTGCCGAAAATATATATTCTGCAGAAAAAAGTAGTTCGTCTATTGTACCTGCTAAACCTCGTTTGAGCATTACAGGTATGTTTGTTTTTCCAAGTTCGTCGAGAAGATTAAAGTTTTGCGAATTTCTTGCACCTACTTGAAAAACATCAACATATTCAATCATGTCTTCTATTTGCGACACCTGCATTACTTCGGTAATTATTTTTATTCCTGCATTTTTACAATGTTTAGAAAACAGTTTTAAACCCTCAATACCCAAACCTCTAAAAGAATATGGAGAACTTCTGGGTTTAAAAACGCCACCTCTCATAATTTTTATATTATTCTTTTTTAAGTGATTAACAGTATCAATTATTTGTTCTTCGTTTTCAATAGAGCATGGTCCTGCCATTATTGCAAAATCATCGTTTCCAATTTTTATACCATCACCCAAATTTATTTTACTATATTCGGTCTTCCATTTTCGAGAAACCAGCTTGTAGTTGTCGTCAACTCTATGAATGTCGTTAACTCCATTCATGCTTCCTATTCTACGTATATCTATCTCGTTTTTACCTATCGCCACAAGATAGTTATCTTTTTGTGTTTTTACTTGCGAGCAACTATATTTTGAATTTTCTAATTTTTTTATTATCAAATTCTTATTTTGTTCTGTTATATCTTTTTTTAATTGAATTACCATATTATTTTTGAACCTTTAATTTGATTAGGCATATTAAGGCATATCAAAATAAATAATTAACCATTTAAACTTGTTCTTTTGAATTTTA
>JAOZTW010000271.1 GCA_029938985.1 Bacteroidales bacterium
AGCATTTTAATATTTCAAATATAACGAAGAAATTGATACTCGTGAAAAACGCCAATAATTTTAACACATTGAATAACACTATATTTTTGGGTATCAATCACATTCAAAAACAGATGTTTTTTGAACCAAAATAATAATAAATAACAAAAATGGAATATTTTAATCAAATAGACTTTTTAAAAAAAGAACTCCCCAAGAGTTATTCGCCTGTTTTTTTATATACAGGAGTTTTTGATAGAGTTGTGTTAACTGATTTTAGGAAAAAAATTTTACAATTAACAAAAGACGATTTGCAAGCTCAACAAAAGATTTTTTATGTTTTTGTTGAATTAGCCCAAAATGTTTCTTTTTACTCTTCAGAACGGGACAAAGAAAGCAAGAGAGGCAAAGGCTCACTAATAATTGGAGAGAATGATGAGATATTTTTCTTTTCAATTGGTAATGCAATTATTAATAATGCTTTAAGAGTATTAGAAAAAAAATGTGAAATACTAAATTCTTTGGATAAAGAAAGTCTTAAGGAGTTAAAGTCTAAACAACGAAATTTAATTCCAGGAACCAATGGAGGAGCTCATATTGGTCTTATTATGGTTTCGCTTGCTTCGAGAAAAAAATTACATATAAAAGCAAAAAAAATAAATGACGACATTTCCTTTTTTTCAATAAAAGTAGAAATAAATAAAACTAAACGATGAGTTATTAAATAACCTCATTTTTTTGAATAATTCTTTTATTTTTTACTAACTTTTATAAACATCTTTAAACTATTCATTATTAGTTTATATTTGATATATGTATGTATAAATAATTAACTTTTTTTTAAAGTAAAACTTATTATTACCAATTTACCTAACAATTAAATGGTATAAAAATTGTATTTTAATTTTTAAATTTGTACATTTGCATTATTGTAAAAGATAAAAAACTTATTTATAATAACAAGAAATAATATGATAGAATTAGAAGATATTGTAATAGAAGGTTCTCATAAAAATTTTTTCACCCCTTCAGTAAATTTTAATGCCCAGACTGGAATTTGTGAAATATCAGGAGAATCATTTTTAGAAGACACCGTGGAATTTTATGATAGACTTGTAGAATGGTTGGAAACTTATACGCAAGAAATAAAAAGACCAATAGCTTTCATCATTAAACTAACTTATTTTAATACCAGCACCTCTCGTTGTATTCTTGATTTACTCAATGTTTTGAAAGATTATGAAGAAGAGGGAGGTGAGATAGTTGTAAATTGGCATTACGATGAAAACGATACAGATATGGAAGAAGATATTGAAGACTATATAATTGATACTGGTTTACAAATAAATCTTATTGCACTATAAAAATTGAAAATTTGTTTACAATTCAGATATGAGTTTAGCCTATTTTCTTACTTATAACAATCTATAATATTAAGATTATTATTTTGAAACAACTCCAACAAACATTTTTGTTTTTTAGAGTTCGTGAAATTGAGTTAATTTGATTGAAAAAAAAAAGATGAAAGATTTAATTTTAGAAAGTGAAAACGGCACTTATACAACTCCAGAGGTAAATTTTAATATGATTACAGGTATGTGTGAAATATCGGGCGAGTCTTTTTTAGAAGAAACAGCGAAATTTTATGCACCGTTATCAGATTGGTTAAAACTATATACCGTACAAATAAAGAAACCAATAATTTTTTCACTGAAACTTACATATTTTAATACAAGTACCTCAAAATGGATTTTGAACATACTTAATGTGTTACAAGAATTTAATGAAGACGGTGGAGATGTTATAGTTAATTGGTATTACGATGAAGACGATATAGATATGATAGACGATATAGAAGATTATGAATTGGATACTGGTATTAATATAAATAAAATTCCTTTTGAATGAAATTTTACCATATAATATTATTCCTATTATTAATTCAAATAACACAAGCACAAGTAGTTAATGTAGAAAAAAAACGGAAAGAAAAAAAAGAAGGACTACAAGGTAAAATAGGACTATCTTTAAATATTACCAAAAATACAAAACGAATAATTGAAGGAAATAATACGATAAATCTTCAATACTCGAAAAAAGCACACACCTTATTATTATTAAACGATTATAGTTTGATGAGTGTACAAAATGATGTTACAAAAGAGGATTTAATAAATAAAAATTTTCAACATCTTAGGTACAATTATACATTTAAAGACAGTAGCTTTCTTACTTTTGAAACATTTTTTCAACGTCAGCAAAACAAAGTAAAATATCTTGATTTCAGAGCATTAGTTGGAACAGGATTTCGAATTAGTCTGATAAACAATGATATACTTGGTTTACATGTCGCACCATTGCTAATGTATGAAAAAGAAATATTAAGCGATAGTCTTAAAACTTTAACAAATTATTTAAGGGGTAATTTTTACGCATCGTTTTATTTCAAATTAACAAAAGACACCTACATATCTCATGTAACATACTTTCAACCTGCTTTATATGACTTTAACAACACTTCTAATTTTTATAGATTTGTTGATTATAGAATATCTTCTGAAACAACCCTTACTTTAAGTATAATAAAAAACAGATTAGAATATAATATGATATATCAATTGTCTTACGACGCAAAGCCTCCTATTGAATTGAAAGAGAATCCATTATTTTATACTTTGAAAAACAAACTAACATTCAAATTTTAAATGTTAAAAATATATTTCAAAATGTCAAGGCTTTTTTGAATAAAACCAATAAATTTAGTAATTTTGCAACAATTTAACAGAGATTAATATTAATTTTTTTAAAATTTATTAAGAAAAATGCACGGAATAAATAAAGTACAACTGATTGGAAATGTAGGAAGAGACCCAAAAACGAAATATTTAGACAGTGGAGTTCCAGTAACAACATTTTCTTTTGCTACAAGTGAAACTCATAGAAAAAAAGATGGAGAAAGAATAACCTCAACTGAATGGCACAATATTGTTTTGTGGCGAGGACTCTCTGAATTAGCAGAAAAATATGTCAAAAAAGGAGATCCTTTATTTATTGAAGGAAAATTACACACAAGGACTTGGGAGGATAGAGATGGAAATATTAGAAGAACAACAGAAATTATTGCTAACAATCTTATTATGTTATCGCCACGAAATAAAGAAGAGACTTATGGAGGTGATATTGAATTAGGTGATATTGTAAACGAATTTGAAGAACAAATTAATAACAGTCAAACACCATATTAGGTTGATATTAGGCTCATTATAACACATGTATTTAATAAACAAGTAGATTGGTGTTAGTTATTTTTTCTTTTTCACTAAGTATCAACAGGTATTTTTGCTTTTTGGATAAATTTTTTATTCTCAAAATAGAAACACTTTTTTTGTTCATTACAAACCATATTACCTTATTGTTTGCAAATTAAATAAGGTAATAAGGTTTGTAAACCATGGAAATGTTTTTTCTACTAAGGTTGAAACCCAAAAAAATAAGGTTTTTAAATAAAGAAAAGTGTCAACTGAATAAATGAAAAATGTCAAAATATTAACACTTTTTTTCAAACATAATCGCACAATTTAGGTATAAGGCATATTAAAACAAATAATTGATGATTTAAACTTGTACTTTTTACTTCTTCAAAAAAAAAAGTAAATATCCTGGTATTATTATATTTATTGAATTGTTAAAAAAAATAACTTCATTTAAATTTATCAATAATTTATTTTTATATGTCTAAGTGAAAAAGGAAAAATAACTAATACCAAGCTACTTTATATTTCATTTTCATCAACAAATATTATTTTTTATTCTACCTTATTATTTTAAAAATCTCAACATGTCAACAGAATATTAAATATTCTAATGTTTTGTTTAATAAATAATGAGGAATAAACGAGTAATTTTATGTCTGCTATACTTTACACAACTGAGTGGAGTATAAAAAAAAACGGCGTTTTTCACGAGTATCAATTTCTTCATTACTTTTGAAATATTAAAATGTTCATTTACAAATGTAAACTTTAATTCTAATATTTCAAAAAAGCCTTAAACTTGACACTCGTGAAAAACGCCAAAAAAACGTTTCAATAAAAATTAATTAAAAAAACAATCTGTTTTGGAGTATTTTTCCTCAAGCTTACCAATAGTTCTTGCTATTTCATTAAATAAGCTTACATTAGAAATAGGGTTGGAGCTAATATTTTTACTATTACTCCTGCTTAACTCTGCATTAATTTCAGGTTCAGAGGTGGCATATTTTTCTTTTGCCCCACAAGATATTAAGAATTTATCTGAAAAACAATCAAAAATTGATAATTTAATCCTTAAATTATTGAACAAACCAGAGCGATTACTTGCAACAATTCTTATCACAAATAATTTTGTCAACATTGGTATAATTCTACTTACTACATTTATTACAAGTGAATTAATAAATTTTGGCGAAACAGCTTGGCTTAAGTTTTTGTTTGAAATTGTTTTTGTAACATTTTTAATACTGCTTTTTGGCGAAATTATTCCAAAAGTATATGCCAATCAAAACAATAAAGGATTTGCAAAAATAACAGCATATCCTTTACTATATTTAGAAAAAATATTTTATCCGCTAAGTAGCGTATTAATAAAATCAACATCAATTGTTAATAAGCGATTTACAAAAAAACAAAAACTATCAATCGAAGATATTTCTACCGCAATTGATATTACAGAAAATAGTCTGGCATTAAATAAAACGATTCTAAAAGGTGCTGTTGAATTTGGTAATGTTGATGTAAAAGAAATTATGACACCAAGAGTAGATGTTGTTGCTGTCTCTATTTCAGATAATTTTAATGAAATAAAACAAATAATTATTGAATCAAATTATTCAAGAATCCCTGTATATGAAGAGTCACTTGATAATATTAAAGGAATTCTTTTTAACAAAGATTTAATTGAATATATAGATAAAGATGCTGATTTTGCTTGGAAAGAATTAATTAAAAAACCATTTTTTGTTCCAGAAGCAAAAAAAATTGGAGATTTATTACAAGAGTTTAGAAAAAATAAAACTCATCTTGCAATAGTATCAGATGAATACGGCGGAATAAGTGGAGTTATTACTCTTGAGGATATTTTAGAAGAGATAGTTGGAGAAATACAAGACGAATTTGATGAACAAGAAAATAATTATATTGTTATTGATAAAAACAATTTTATTTTTGATGCTAAAATATCTTTAAAAGAAATAACAAAAGTTATTAATAAAGAAAAAGATTTTTTCCATAACGATAAAGGAGACTCAGAAACAATTGCAGGTTTTATTTTGGAAATACTTGGCGATTTTCCTGTAAACAAACAAGTTATTAACTACAACGATATTGTGATACGAATAGAATCTATAAATAAACGTAGAATTGTAAAAATTAAAATTACTACAGAGCCAGAAATTAGTGGTTAGTGATTAGCCGTTGGTTTACTCCTTAAAGTTCAATATATTAAAAAAAATATTATGCAAAAAACAGTACTAATAACTGGAGCATCAAGCGGAATAGGAATGGAAACTGCCTATGTTTATGCTCAAAATAATTACAACCTTGTTCTTGTAGCACGGCGTAAAGAAAAACTCGAAAATATAAAAAAAGACATAAATAACAAGTATAAAGTTAGTGTAGATATTTTTGATTTAGATTTATCAAAAACTAATAGTGCCAACCAATTGTACAAAATTACTTCTGAAAAATCTTTAATAATTGATGTTTTAATTAACAATGCAGGTTTTGGTTTAAGTAATTATTTTGATGATATTGATATAGAAAGAGAAGAAAAAATGTTGATGCTGAATATTGTAACACTTACTAAACTTTCGAAATTATACCTCAAAGACATGAAAAAACAGAAATCTGGACATATAATAAATATTGCTTCAACAGCCGCATTTCAAGCTATTCCAGGTTTTTCAACTTATGCAGCATCAAAAGCCTATGTATTACACTTTTCCGAAGCTATAGCAAGAGAACTTAAAAATGAAAATATAAATGTTACAGTTATTTGTCCTGGAGCTACACATTCTGAATTTGCCAAAACAGCTGGGGCAGACAAGTTAAAACTGTTTCAAAATATTCCAAGTTCGAAAGAAATAGGTAAATTTATCTATAATTGCATGATAAAATCAAGGACAACTGCAATTCATGGTTTTAAAAATAATATTTTAGCTTTTGCCAACAGATTTGTCTCTCGAAAAGTATCTACAATATTAGCTGGAAAATTTATGGAATAATATATAGTCCCAATAAAATAGTTTTGTAGGGACTATCAAAATTTCTAAATTGATGCGAAAATTCATTAAGTGAAAATGAAATAATAATAAACAACAAGTAATATAAGTAGTTAAGCAATATGCAAATATTTTACGCCTTGCCTAATACAAAAATAGATTCTAAAAAAGAGACATTTATATATGATTATCTACTAAACAAGACTTATCTGAAAAAATATAAATATTAGATTATTTGGTGTTTTTCGCTTATATCATTATCTAATACCATGCTCATAAAGTAATTGACATTGACAAGAGTTAATATACTATATTATTATGTGAAAAATTTGAAATTCTAATCGAATTTCTTTTATTTTATAAAAAATTGCAGGACAAACATGTCCTGAGGTGAATTGAATTTAGGTGCTAACTATATGTAAATGTTATATTTAAAGGGTTATTTTACATTCTGTTTCGTTAAAATAATTTCTTTAACAAAAGACGTTTATTATACAGCTTTCAATAACAATTAACACAATTTGTTTATCCGAAATGGAACTCCAAATTCACGCCAATAAAAGTAAAGGAAATATTCAAGAATGTAAAAAATATTATGATTTCTTTTTGTTTTAAGTTATTTATATTTTTTATGCAGAAAGCAAATTAAGTAGTTAGTAACTAAAGTTTTTGCTTTCATTTTATATTGATTATCAATAATTTATAAAA
>JAOZTW010000882.1 GCA_029938985.1 Bacteroidales bacterium
TCTTTTATATATATATATATCAACAAACTCCCATGATGAAGTATTTTTCCAAACAATATCATAAGTTAAATCTCTATCCCAAACAGATAATTGATTTGGTTCTAATATTTGTGGAGGTGGGGCTGGTCTCCAAATATAAAACCTTGAACTTATGCCATAAGATTGTTGGTCTAATGTATTTATTTTAAGTCTGTAATGTCCTTTTTCGCTAACACTAATTTTCCAAGGGCATTCTCCATCGTTTGCTGTTATATCAATAATTTTTTTGTTGTAAACTGGTTTGTCGTTTACAATTTTATAAAGTTCTAATTCTACATTTTCGTTTTGTAAACTATCAGGAAAATTCCATGTAAGTGCATAAGTTTCGTTGTGAGTAAAAGAGCTTGTGTTTATAGGATTTGTAAAAATAAAAGGTAAAACAGTTGTTTCTATCCAAAAAATATTACTTTGTATTCCGTTTTCAGTGGAGCTGTTTGCTATTTTTATATAAAATGAATTGCTTGCCGTAATTACTGGGTCTATAAACCATTCATACTTACCATCGTTTGGCGTGTTCTCCGAAATAATTTCCCAGTATTCTTCTCCATTATTGCCACTTTGGTATAAATATATATTTACAGTTTGACTCTTTTTTATATCTTTTGTCTTATAATCCCATTCAATAAGTCTTTTTTCATTTAATTCCCAGTTATCTCCAAAAGTAGGAGAAATAACATTATTAAAATCTTTCTTTTTACATGCAAAAAAGGAAATTGTAATAAATAGTATTAAAATATATTTTAATTTCATCGTTGTAATTATTAGTAAATTAGAATTTTTCATAAAATTTTAGATACCTTTGATAGTAAAATTTTCACTTTTTGCACCATTGCTTTGAGTGTTTTCGTTGTATGGTATTATTTTTATATAAAATACGTTTGTTGCTTGGTCTTGCAAATTAGCGTTTACTGTCCAGTTTGTAAAATTGCCGTTGTCGGTTGCATCGTCGGCTATTTTAAGCTCGTAGTTTCCGCCAGTATTTCCTTGCAGGTATAAATAAATATCAACCAGTCCCCAGTTTTTTGTTTGCCAAACAATGTTTTTTAACTCTCCCTCGGTCCACACCGATTGTGCGTTTGGCTCAGTAAAATCTGGCGTGAGTTTTTTTTCTATCGTAAACACATTGCTAATTCCTGATGCGTCTTGTTCAAGCGTAGAAATTTTAAGTCTGTATTCTCCCGTCTCGTCAATATTAATAAGCCAAGGACATTCGTTATCGTTTTGCGTATTTTCAATAATATTTTTGAACAATACAGGTCTTTGATTTATAATTTTATACAAATCTATTTTCACCTGCTTGTGTTCCATTTCTTGCGGACAACTCCACCTTATCATATAAATACTGTCGTTATTCAAAATTTCGGTTTGGCTTGGTGCCACAAAAGAAAATGGCAAAGAGGCAGTAGTTATTGTAAAAAGTTCACTAATAATACCTTCGGTGTTATAATTTGCCGCAATTTTTAAATAACAATGAATTTTAGATGTAATCACTGGGTCTATATACCATTGATACTCTTCGTTGTTATACCAATTTTTCTGAATTACTTCATAATAATTTTCATTATCTTCTCCTTCTTTATACAAATAAATAGAGACCAAATTTGAGGTGTCAATATTTTTGGCATCAGCTCGCCATTTTATTTGTTGAACTTCTCCCATTTTCCATACCGTTGCTGCATTTGGCTCTATAAAAGCAACTGGGTCATTTTTATCGTTACAACTGCTTAGCATAAATATAATAATTACTATAATCAACAATCTTATTAAATTTTGATTTGTTCTCATTTTGTAGTATTAATTTTTGTTTTATCAAAAAAATTGTCTATCTATTAGTCTAAAAAATAGCTTCTATTATATAAGACAAATAAAAAGTCTGTTTTTGCACATTTTTTATAAA
>JAOZTW010000883.1 GCA_029938985.1 Bacteroidales bacterium
TCGCAAGCTACGTTCCTGAATTAAATTGACGACACAAAGCCCGAACCCGTTGTGGGTAACACAAAAAATAGATTTAACTACAAAAAAAACTAACTTTGAAAATTAAATAAAAAACATATAATCATATGATTGAAAATATACTTATACAAAACTATAAGTCAATTAGAGATTTACAGATAGAATTAAAACCTCTTAATATTCTTATTGGCTCAAATGGAGTTGGTAAAAGCAATTTTATTTCATTTTTCCAATTGGCTAATAGTATTGCTGAACAAAGATTACAATCTTTTGTATTAGAGAGAGGGATTGACAATTTATTACATTTTGGAAGAAAAAAATCGGATAAAATAAATGGATTGATTGATTTTAATAATACAAATGCGTTTTTCTTTTCTATAAAACCAACTCAAACAAACAAAGCCTATATTAGTCAATTAGGAGATTATTTTAACAATTGGAAAACAAATAATAAAGACTACCAGACGTGGAGTGAAAAAATATGGGAAACTGGCGTTGAAGAAACAGATTTAAAGAATAGGTGGGAAGGTAGAGCAAAATATCTTAAAACTTATTTAGAAAGTTTTAAAATATACCATTTTCATGATACAAGTGTAAATTCTAAAATGAAAATTCCATGTAAACTAAGTGATAATCGTATTCTTAGGGAAGATGGTTCTAATTTAGCCGCTTTTTTATTTTTTCTGAAAAATAAACATGAAAAAAATTATAAAAAAATAGAAGCTGTAATTCGTTCAATTGCACCATTCTTTGAGAAATTTGACCTTGAACCAGATAAAAACAACAATAGTGAAATTCAGCTTGAATGGAAAGAAAAAAACACAGATATGTATCTAAATGCACATAATTTGTCAGATGGCACATTACGTGTAATTGCTTTAACAACTCTTTTGTTGCAACCACAGCCACCTAAAACAATAATCATTGATGAGCCAGAGTTAGGATTGCACCCTTTTGCCATAAACAAATTGGCAGGATTAATACGAAGTGCGTCTGTTAATCATCAAGTAATCATATCAACACAATCAGTTAATTTGGTTAATAATTTCGAACCAGAAAATCTAATTGTAGTTGATAGAGAAGATAATCAATCAACATTTAAACGTCTTAATATTGATGAATTAAAATCGTGGTTAGATGAATACAGTTTAGGTGATTTATGGGAAAAAAATATAATAGGAGGGCAACGATGAAGAGACTTTATATAATAGTTGAAGGACAAACAGAACAGGAGTTTGTAAAAGACCTTATTGCTCCATATTTCAGTAATTTAGGATTTTATGACGTAAGACCATTCTTAATAAGGACAAGTCGCACAGGACGAGGAGGTTTTGTTAATTATCTTCATCTTAAAAATGATATAACAAGGTTATTAAAGCAAGAAACAGAAATAATAATTACTACTCTTGTGGATTTTTTTCGTATGCCAACAAATATTCCAAAATATGATGAATGTATAGATAATAATACAAATATATTTGATAAAGTTTTGTGCTTAGAAAAATCTATTGAAGACGATATTTCTGACAGCCGTTTTATTCCTTATATTCAATTACATGAATTTGAAGCTGTTCTGTTTTCTACAAATAATGGTTTTGAGTGTTACTATGAAGCCGAAATTTATAGCCAAACTCAATCTATCATTGAGAAATATGAAAATCCTGAATTAATTAATGATAGACCAGAAACAGCTCCATCAAAACGTCTTATGAAAATAATACCTTCATACAACAAGGTGGTAGACGGAAATATTATTGCAATGGAAGTTGGTTTTGACGCGATTACTGAGAAATGTTTAAGGTTTCGTAACTGGATAAATCAAATAACAACAAAATTACAAGAATAATACCCACAATCGAGTAGGCGGCTGTCTACCACTATGGTATTCAGTACACCTCTCACACCACCAAGCGTA
>JAOZTW010000884.1 GCA_029938985.1 Bacteroidales bacterium
TATAATCTCATTAATCTTTGAATTAAGAAAAATTATAACGAACTTTGTAATTAGTATGAATACTAATAAAAAACAGGATTAATATATTCAATAATACGATGATAAAAATACAACTATACATAGCAACAACAATAGATGGATTTATTGCAAGAGAAAATGGTGAATTAGATTGGTTAAACAATTTTTCAAATCCAAATAGTATTGATTATGGATATGGAGAATTTATTGAAAAAATTGACACTATAGTTATGGGACGAAAAACTTATGAAGAAATATTAAGTTTTGGAATAGATTGGCCATATAACAATCAGAAAACCTATATAATTACATCAAATCAAAAATATAAAACAACCACTAATAAAACGCATATTATCAATGAATTGAATAATAAAGTAATTGAGACGCTTAAAGGAAAAAGTAATAGTAAAATATGGATTGTTGGTGGTGGTGTTTTGATATCAAGTTTTATAAAATTGAAAGCAATTGATGAAATGATAATTACTATAATACCAGTAATAATAGGTAAAGGAATTAGGCTTTTTTCGGATAACTCCATAGAAACAAAATTCAAATTTATAGAAGCACAAACATTTGATACAGGTGTTGTAAATTTGAAATATCAAAGAATAAAATAAGGCATATTAAAATAAATAATTGACTAATTTAAACTTGTTCTTTTTTGTTTTAATTTGCATAAACAAATTACAAATTAAATATATAAAAAATGCAAACAGTACTTAGCGGAATCCGCTCTACAGGAAACCTTCATTTAGGAAACTATTTTGGGGCAATAAAAAATTTTATTAAAATGCAACACGAAAACAATTGTTACTTTTTTGTTGCCGACTATCATTCGTTAACAACGCACCCCGACCCAGCTCATTTGCACGACAATGTAAGAAAAGTGTTGAGCGAATATCTTGCATGTGGTATTGATCCAGATGTTGCAACTATTTATATTCAGAGCGATGTGCCAGAAGTAACAGAGTTATATTTGCTACTAAGCATGAACGCTTATGTAGGAGAACTGGAACGAACCACAACATTTAAAGAGAAGATTAGAAAACAACCAGAAAATATTAATGCAGGCTTGCTTACTTATGCAGTTTTAATGGCCGCAGATATTTTGATACACAACGCACATAAAGTACCTGTTGGCAAAGACCAAGAACAGCATTTGGAAATGACAAGGAAGTTTGCCCGTAGATTTAATCAAATGTATAAAACAGATTTTTTTAACCTTCCACAGGCATATAATTTTGGCGAAAAATTAGTTAAAGTACCAGGTTTAGACGGTTCAGGAAAAATGGGCAAGTCAGAAGGAAACGGAATTTACCTCTCAGACTCTCCAAAAGCAATAAAGAAAAAAGTGATGCGAGCAGTTACAGACTCAGGACCAACTAAGGCGAATCAAGAAAAACCAGAAGCTATTCAAAATCTGTTTTCTTTGATGCAACTCGTTTCTACACCCAATACTGTACAGTATTTTGACGACAAATACAACAGTTGTGAAATAAGATATGGAGATATGAAAAAACAACTATCAGAAGATATTACTAATTTCACAAATCCGTATAGAGAACGTATTGAAGAAATTTATAGAAACGACGAATATTTGAGAAAAGTTGCAGTACAAGGAGCAGAAAAAGCCAAAATTAACGCTCAAAAAACTCTAAAAACAGTTAGAGAAATAATGGGTTTTAAAAATTTTTAAATAACAGAAATGTAACCTCAAACTGCAGCTTGGAAAAATGTAGAATAGCAGCAGACTTGTCAGACAAATTATTTGATTTGCAGCCTATTTACTGATTTTTACAAGATTCAACTTGGAGTTCCATTTTTTATGAACAAAGCCTGCATGATGAAGACTAAGGCATATTAAAATAAATAATTAACCAATTTAATCGATGTTATTTTTATTTTTACCA
>JAOZTW010000885.1 GCA_029938985.1 Bacteroidales bacterium
TAACAAAAACATATCATGCAATAAGATGGCATAACCAGCGATTTTATTACAATCCCGTAATTTCAAAATTAGAAATTATTGGCTACGACGGATATACCTCAGAAGGTGTATTAAAATATATTGATAGAGCAATTATTGGTAATTTTAATCTAAAAGAAATAATGAATTGCAAACCTGAAAATAGAATTATTTATCAAGTTTTTTCAGATTCTATTTTTGTTGAAAAATATATAGAATATTTAAAAATTTATTCAAGTACAGAATATTTAAATCAGTTATTTAGTGAATTAAAACCTGATATCGACATACATAAAAAAGCGATTAATAAAGAATATGAAAAATACATATACGATACAAGCTTTATTTATGGAAATGCTCGCTTGATTAATCAAAATATTTCTAATTACTCTGAAAAAGTTAAATCTGGATACTATAAATCATTTTCATTTATTGATGCTCCTAAAAAACAATATCCTGCTGATTTTCATAAATTATTACCCATTGAGTATATTAGTGCATACTCTCAACAAAGTAATTTAGAGGAAACTAAATATAAAATAATTAATTATCTTCCTGTAGGAATATCATTTTTGGGAATAAGTGAAAACGATAATTATTTTGGAAATAAAACACTTGATACAAACTCAATAGGAAAATATAATTCTGAAAATAATATTATATCAATATCGGATAAAATTTTTGGTAAGTATATGTTTTTTTCTACGGATAGCTTGGATACAATTTTTTCGATTCCAATAACTCCATGGAAAGCACCTATGGCTTCAACTCCTCGTCAGGAATTAAATGAAAAAAATATTTTTCCAAATAACAAATTTTATACTATTAATGAAAATAAAATAATTTTTAATACTGGTAAACTACAAATAAAAGAAAACATAATTATTCCAGAAAATTATACTGTATTTATAGAAGCGGGAACAGAACTTGATTTTATCGAAAATTCAATTTTTATTTCCTATTCATCTGTTCAAATAACAGGTTCTGAAAATAATAAAGTGATAATTAAATCATCAGATGCTACCGGAATGGGTTTCACGGTTTTGCAAGCAAGTAAAAAATCGTATTGTGAATATGTAGTTTTTGATGGACTCAATACTTTGAATTATAATGGTTGGATTTTAACTGGAGCAGTTAATTTTTATGAATCAGAAGTAGAAATAAAAAACACAGTTTTTAAAAATAATAATTGTGAAGACATATTAAATATTATAAGTTCTAACTTTTTGGTAGATAATTGTACTTTTAATAATGTTTTTTCAGATGCTTTCGATTCGGACTTTAGTACAGGAATTCTAACAAATTCACATTTTTATAATATTGGAAACGATGCAATTGATTTTTCGGGTAGTGAAGTAGAAATTAGAAAATGTAGAATAATAGATATTGGAGATAAGGGTATAAGTGGTGGAGAGGCTTCAACTTTAATAGTGAAAGAATGTGAAATAGAAAAATCAAATATTGGCATTGCTTCAAAAGACAAATCTGTGGTAGAAATAGTTGATTGTAAAATAACTAATTGTGTTTATGGTTTGGTTGCTTTACAGAAAAAACCAGAATATGGTCCTTCTAAAATAATAACGAAAAAAACAAAAGTAAAAAGTAATATAACATTTCATTTAATAGAAAAAAAATCTTCATTAAATTACAACGGTAGATATATTCAAGGACGAGAAAAAAATGTTTCTAAAAGATTTTATTAAATTTTAATTCTACTAAATAAAAATTCGTATGAAAAATAAATTATTTCAACTTATGTTTTTTGTTTCAATATTATTTATTGCTACAAATTTAAAAGCACAACAACAGTATTCTTTTTTTGTTGCAGGACATACTTATGGAACACCTGGTATAAATAATATTGGATTTCACCCTCCTTTCAAAGAAAAATTTGAATATATTAAAAGT
>JAOZTW010000272.1 GCA_029938985.1 Bacteroidales bacterium
GTAAAAATACTCAATTACTCAACAAAAAAGATTTTCAAGCTAAAGAATTTTAAATTTTTGATAAAAAAATAACAAATTCTATAAACAGTTTGTAGTATTTGCCTAAAAGTCTGCTCTATAAAATTTATATTTTTTTTATTTGTTAATACATTCATAAATTAATTTGTCTAACTCCATAATTGTTTACAGTAGCCAATAATCTAACTAAAGTATTTATGTATAAAAACACATTAAAAAAGAAAAAAGTTTTCGAAAAAATAAACTTTTTTTCTTTATGCTTAGTTGCTTTTTCAATGCCGTTTGGCATTTATTTAACAAAACTCGCAATTGTATTATGGATTTTTACTTGGCTTTTGCAATTAAATATTTCAAAACTTAAAATAAAATTAGATAATTATGAGAAAATAATTTTTCTTGTAATAATACTATTTTTCATATTAGAAATTATTGGTTACTTTTATTCCGACAACAAAATTTATGCTCTCAAAAGTGTAGAAATCAAGTTGTTCATGTTTTTATTTCCTATAATTTTTATTAGTGCAAATAATTTGTATAATAAACATCACAAGGAGGTTCTTGGTTCTTTTGTTGCAGGTAATCTTTTTGTTGCTATAATCAGTATTATCATTGCATTTGCAAAATCAATACACTTTACAAATAACAAACTCGTTTTTCAAGCTTCCGATAATGCTGATTTCGCTTTTTTTGAAGCAATAGCAAATGGAGGAAATTATTTTTTTTATACTGATTTTTCACAATTTCTACACCCTTCTTATGCCTCAATATTAATAATATTTTCCATTATAATATTATTTTTTCTGAACAAGCAAACTTCAATACTACAAAAAGATTTTTTAAGTAAAATATTGAGTAATAGAAAATTAATTTTTTTATCAATATTTTTTTTAACAATAGTTACATTCCTATTTTCCTCAAAAGCAAATATTATTGCCGTTTGTGTATTATTATTTCTAATTATTATTTTTTCAGAGATAAAATTCAAATACCATTATCTTGCAATAATACTATTAATATCTGTTGCTTTTGTATCACGAAATTCACGTTTTACTACCTTTTTTAAATACTTATCAAAAGACTATCGTGAAAATATTTCTTCCGCACGAACAGGTACACAGAGATTATATATTTGGAAATCAGCCTTTGAAGTAACAAAAGAATCTCCTCTTTTTGGTTTTGGTACAGGAGATGTAACAAACGAACTTGTGAAAAAATATAAGAAAAACAATAACAAAAATCTTGAAAAACGCAAATTAAACTCTCACAACGAATTTATTGAAACTCAACTCAGACTTGGATTGCTTGGAATAGCTTTTTTATTATTTATATTTATAGCAGGTGGTTATTTGGCTTACAAAAATAGAAATTATTTTCTATTATTCTTCTTTATTATTACTGTTATTAATTTCTTTTTCGAAACCATGTTAAATAGGTTAGCAGGGGTAATTTTTTGGAGTTTTTTCTTGAATTTTCTATTGTTTATCAAACCATTACAAATAAATAACAATAGGCAAATTAGTACTTTTATTGAAAAAATAAAGAAATTAGATTCTTTTGCTATTTTTATTATTCCCTTTATTTTGTATTTATTTCACTTTGTGATAAATAAAAATATGTTATCACAAAATGAAATAATTTCAAACTCTTGGTTTAAAGTACAACATTTTGAAATTACAAATTTAACTGAGTTTATTACAGGGAGCTGGCTATATGCTTGTAAAATACCTAATATTTATTGGCTAAATTTACTTCCGATATTTATTTTGGCTTTATACAATACTATTGTTTACAATATTCTAAAAACTATTATCACAAGATTTAAAATAATAATCTTTATTGTAATACTTGTAATTGCGTTAATATTAGGTTTTAACAATTCTTTTTATTTTAATAATTATAATTTATCAATCCTGTTTTTTTTACTAAGTTTACTTTATTTTTTCAAATTTTTAAAACAAAAAAACAAACGATGGAGGTTTTTTATTCCATTATTATTTTTTGCACTTTCATTTATTACATTATTTGATAATAAAAATAATTCACCTCAATATAGTTTTAATAAAGAAAGTATTGAATTATGTATTAAAGAAAATAATGATATTTTTATAAATGGAAACTATGCTACCAACATTCCAATAATCCCATATTTAGTAAATAAAAAAGCTATATTATTTAATGCAAATAATACTGATTTTGAACTCAATATAGATAAAATTGAATATATAATTATTTCAAAAAATAAAGCTAATTCAAAATTTATTTCAAAAATAGAAAAAAATTATAAATTTGCATATTCAAATGAAGAAATTTATGTTTATAGAAACAGCAATGCAAATTTATGGACAAAAAAAACTTCATGGAATTTACCCAAAGATGGTAAAAACAATTCACTATTTTTTAATAAACTCATTAACGAGCATGGAATCTACACAGTTTCTGCAAAAATAAAATATTTTGAAAATGACAGCTCAATAAATCCACGTATTACATTAATAGCTGAATATGATGACAGTATAAAACAAAAACAAGTAGAATATAATCTTATAAAAGATGGGGTTGAACGATATTATAAACTTTCGTTAAAAACGGATAGCAGTAAAAATATAATAAGAGTATATGGCTGGATATTAGACCATAGTAAAGTAAACGGAGAAAAACATGTGTCTGTAAAAGAAATTAATATTGGGTTAAAATGATAAAAAAAATTAAGAACTATATAAATAAGTCGGAGTTTACTAAAAATGCTCTTACACTTGTTACTGGAACTACTATTGCTCAGATACTTCCAATTGTAATATCGCCAATTCTTACACGCATTTATTCTCCAGAAGATTTTGGTGTTCTCGCACTTTTTATGTCTATTGTAATTATTTTTGGTATTATTGCTAACGGAGGATATGAACTTGCTATTATTTTACCCGAAAAACAAGCAGATGCAATAAATATTTTTATTCTTGGACTTATAATTTCAACAGTTTTTAGTCTTTTTTTGATGCTAATTATAATAATTTTTCATGATAAAATACTTATACTTTTAAACAATCAGGACATTTCTTTTTGGCTATACATAGTTCCGTTTGTGGTTTTTTTGTTTGGACTTTTTAACATGCTTAATTATTACAATGTTCGTATAAAAAATTATAAAACAATTGCTTATGCAAAAATTTTTAAATCCATAGGAATGGTAATTGTTCAACTTGGGTTGTTTTTTACAAAAAATGGAGTAATTGCTTTGTTATCTGGATATTCGTTGTCTAATATTTTTGGAAATTTAAAACTGCTAACAAATATTACAAACGATAAAGAGACACTAAAAAGAATAAATATAATGGATATTAAACAGCTTGCTAAAAGATATATACGGTTTCCTAAACTTTCACTTCCTGCAACTTTGGCAAATAAATTATCAACAGACTTAATTAATATTTTAATATCAAGTATTTTTAGTATTTCAACTCTTGGCTTATATTCATTTGCATACAGAATATTAGCTGTACCAAGTTCATTTATAGGTATATCAATTAGTCAGGTATTTTTACAAGAAGCTACAGATGAAAAAAAAAAAACTGGAGTAGCCATTAAAATATTTAAAAATGTAGTAAAAAAACTTGTAATTATTGGCTTACCTTTTTTTATATTATTATTTTTTATCTCAGAATGGGTTTTTGTATTAGTTTTTGGCGAAGAATGGCGAATTGCAGGTTCTTATGCTAAGATAATTACTCCTTTAATATTTATTCGTTATGTGGTTGCCCCAGTTTCAGTTAGTCTAAATGTTTTTGAGAAACAACATATAACTTTACTGTGGCAACTTGGTTTGTTAGTCCTTTCACTTTCAAGTCTTGCAATTTCTTTTTATTTTAAATTGGATTTCAATTATTTTTTATACATTTTTGTCGCAGTTTTATTTTTTTATTACATCTTTTTTCTTATACTTATATATCAAGTTGTAAGAGCCAAACTTTAATAATTTAAAAATGTCTGAATTGATAACCCAAAATAAACTTATTTCTGATTTAAAAAATATTGGAATCAAAAAAGGAGATTTACTTCACCTAAAAGTATCAATGCGAGCAATTGGAAAAATTGATGGTGGTGCTAACACTCTAATTGAGGCATTATTAACTGCTGTTGGCGAACAAGGAACTATTGTAATTGATGCTTTTATAAACTCTTATGCTTTACCCCTTTCCGATGAAGATGCAAAAAAAACAGCCACAGATCAATCACTTTCTTATGCTGGAGCATTAGCAAACTCTATGATAAAGCATGCCAAAGGAAAGAGAAGTAAGCATCAATACAAAAATTTGCAGCAATCGGTTCACAGGCCGAGGAACTTTGCAATAATCATACTTACGAGTCTGGTGGTTACAATTTATTACTTGAAATGGCTAAATTAAATGCTAAAAATTTAACAATAGGAGAAAATGTTATTGGAGTTGGCACAACCCATGTAGCTATTGATGTTTTGGAACTTAACCGAAAACAAACAAACAAAGGTGTTAATTACATTAACGAAAAAGGGGATATAAAACTTGCAACCATAAATTGGAATGGTGGTTGTGCAAGAGGTTTTCCAAAGTTTATACCATTGTATAAAGAAAAAAATGGTTTAATAAATGAAGGAAAAATTGGAAATGCAAAATCAATTTTGACCTCCATGAAAAACACTCTTGATATTGAAATTGAAGTTTTAAAAGAAAATCCAAAGTTTTTTTTATGTGACAATCCAGCATGTTATTCGTGTAGAGTAAGTTGGGAGCATTCAGAAAAAAAGCAAATTAAATTTATTTTCAATTGGTTGAAAATAAATTTTAAAGGTTTAAGTTATTCACGCTTCAAAAATTTTTATAAAGTTATTTATAAAAAGCAGAAAAAATAGAGCGTATTTCACAAATGCAAATTTTTGTGTTCTTTAAATTTAAAATTATAGTTAGAAATGTTGAAAATTTATATATCAGAAAATTTTATACAAGAAAAAAAATATATCATTGATACCATATTTAATGATTTTTTGGGATTGGATTATATAATTAAATATCATAATGAAGCTAATTATAAAATTGTTCTTAAAAATAGCAAAACTGTAATGTTTAATGATGCTTTTTTTTCTAAATTTAAAACAATAAAAGAATATTTGCGGAGTAAAAATATACCAGAGAAATTAAAATATGCAAAAAATAAATTTATAGTTGAAAAAGATATTCCAATAATTTATGGAAACGATGAATTCTCAACTACTGAAAATGAGGTGTTTTGTGGTATTGATATATTTGCATCATCTTTTTTTATGCTATCAAGATGGGAAGAATTTGTGATAAAAGAAAAGGATAAACACAATAGATTTAACGAAGATTTGTCTTTTATTAAAAAAAATAAAATACATTTTCGTCCAATTGTAAACGAATATGTAGAAATGTTATGGAAAATATTAAAACATTTAAACATTCAACAAAAAAGAAAACAACGTAAATATAAAACAATAATAACTCATGATATTGATTTTATACAAAAATATGATAAATTTTTGAAATTAATAAGAGCAGTAGGTGGAGATGTTATTTTAAGAAAAAATCTGTTTTTAATTCCAAAAACTATAAAAAATTATATAAATATTAAAAAAGGTAAAGAAAAAGATTTATATGATACTTTTGATTTTTTGATGGATATTTCGGAAAAAAATAATTTGAAATCAAGGTTTTATTTTATTCCAGGAATACTTGGCGAGTACGATGTTAGTTATAATATTGCTAATAATTTTACATGTAAAACCATTAATAAAATATTAGAAAGAGGACATATAGTTGGTTTGCATGGAACTTATGAGAGTTACAATTTGTCGAAAAAATTTACTTTAGAGCTAAATCGTTTACAAAAAATAACACCAAAAATAACAGAAGGTAGACAACATTATTTGCGATTTGAAAATCCAACAACTTGGCAAATATGGGAAAATAATAATTTAGAAATTGATAGCACAATAGGTTTTGTTAACAATATTGGTTTTAGAGCAGGTACTTGCTATAATTATCATGTTTTCAATATTTTGACAAGAAAAAAATTAGACCTAATAGAACAACCTTTAATTGCTATGGAGAAAGCATTAAAAAAAGCATTTTTAACTCCAGAATTATTTTATGAAAAAACAATAGAACTTTCAAAAATAGTTAGAAAATATAAAGGTAATTTTGTGTTTTTATGGCATAATAATAATTTATTTACTCATGAATGGCTTGTTTACAAGTCTTTATATTCAAAAATAATAGCAAAAATAAATTGAAAAAATTAACTATAAATAAAGATTTTGCCATTTCAGTGATAATACTTATTGCAATTGATATTGTTTTGGAAGTATATTATGCAGTATTTATTACAGATATTTACGAATATTCCGGATTTATATTGGATTTTAACTTAATTAAATATTTTGAAGCAAAAATTTGGTTTATTATTTACATTTTAACCTTGTTTTTTTTAAATAAAAGAAGTCAATTTATAAGCTCAATTAGTGTTTTTTTAGGGTTATTTATTTTTATTCCTGGACATATAATATATTCATATTCAAATGGATTAAGAATAACATTTTATTCTATTATAACTTTTTTTGCTTTTGTAACAACTTTCTCTTCACTTAGAATAAAAATTAAAACAATAAATGTAAATAACACTGTAAAATATTATATTTTAATAATATTTTCATTGTTATTGTTAATACCTATTTTATTAGATTTTAAATTAAATATTAACCCAAAAGTTCTGTTACTTAGAGATATATATGGAGTAAGAGCAGTATTTAAACAAAATTTATCTTTTATATCTTCTTATACTTTTTGGTGGCTTGTAAAAGTAACAATTCCTGTAATATTTATGTATAGCA
>JAOZTW010000886.1 GCA_029938985.1 Bacteroidales bacterium
GTTTTTTATTTATTGCCAGTAATTCAAACATATTTTTAGATACAGAATATATTTTATCTTTTAAAAAATCTATTGCCTCTAATTTATTTGTTTGAACACTAAATAATAATTTGATATTCAGTTCTTCATAAAGTTTTTTCAATCCATTATTTGTCATCAAATCTGGATTGTCTTCTAATTTTGTATTTATTGAATCTCTGTATTTTTCAGGAATTTGAGAGAAAATTAAAGAAAATAATTCTTCTTTAAATTCTATTTTGTCTTTTTGTGGATAATCTAAAAAATTCTCAAATTTATCAATAATTATAAGATGTTTTTTATTTTCTTTCTCTTTAGATTGAATTTTTTTAAAATTACTCCAAAGTGAAAAATATTGTTCTTCAATTATTTTATTAATATATGATTGGTTGGGTATTTCTTTTTTTATTGATAAATTTAGATTGTCTAATGCACTGACAACATTAGATTTATCATACTTTTTTAAATTAACTTGATAAATACAAAGATTGGTTTCCTTTTTTAATAGAGGTATTAAGCCAGCATTAATGAGTGACGTTTTTCCAAAACCTGCTTTTGAATGAAGAACAACAATTTTTTCTAAATACAATAATTTAAACAATTTATTTGTTTCATCATTTCTTGCAAAAAAAAGGTTTTGATTGTCTTCTTTATATGGTTTGTTGCCTATGTATCGGCTTTTTAGAGTTGTATTATTCATGAAAAATTACAAGATAGTTTGATTTACAAAATGTCAAATATAGTAAACATTTTTAAATATTTATAATAATTTATTAAAAATATTATTTTGCAATATTTTATCTGCTATTACTTCCGAAAGTTTAATGTTAGACTCTCTGGTAAGTCCTGCAATATGGGGAGTTAAAATTACATTTTTTGCTTTTTTCAAATATTTTAAATTTCTGGAAAACTCAAAATCCGAATTAGTAATTTGTTCATTATTATTAAGTTTTTCAAACGAAATATTTTCATACTCCAAAACATCAAGCACTGCTCCAAGTATTTTGCCTGTTTTCATTTTTGCCACTAAATCCAATGTTTTTACTATTTTGCCTCTTGCGGTATTTATCAAATAAAAATTTTTATGAAAATTATCAATAAATTCATTATTGAACATATATTTTGTTTCATTTGTTAAAGGAGTATGGATACTCAAAATATCTGTTTTTTCGTATATTTCATTCAAATCAACTTCTTCTGTATTTCCGTCCGAGTAATTTGTTTTATATTTATCATAAGAAATTATTTTCACATCAAAACCTTGTAAACATTTTGCAAAACTACTACCCATATTTCCATAACCAATAATTCCTATAGTTTTTCCTTCAAGTTCCAAACCTCTGTTTTCTTCTCGTTTCCAAACACCTTTGTTAACTTGATTGTTGGCAAAACAAATATTGTTAAACAAATTTAATATCATACCCACAGCTTGTTCGCCAACTGAATTTCTATTTCCCTCTGGCGAGTTAATACATTTAATTCCAACACTTTCGGCATAAGCAACATCAATACTCTCTAAACCTGCTCCAACTCTTGCAATAAATTTTAATTGCCTGTTTTTGGAAAGTATTTCTTTTGTTAATTTAATTTTACTTCTAATAACTAAACCGTTATATAAATTTAGAATAGCTTCAATTTTTGAAGCTTCAATTTTTGGATAATAATCAACAAAATGTCCATTTTTTGATAATTTTTCAATTAGTATTGGATGCACCAAGTCAACAATTAATATTTTCATAATTATCATAATTTAAAAAAAACAGGCAATGTAAAATTAAATTCACTACCTTTACCTAATTCACTTTCTACCCAAATAGTACCATTATGTTTTTCAACAAATTCTTTACATAATATTAAACCAAGTCCAGTACCCTTTTCTTTATTAGTTCCTGCAAGACTGAAATTAT
>JAOZTW010000273.1 GCA_029938985.1 Bacteroidales bacterium
TACTATTTTGGTAATTACATTTGTAATTGTTTTATTATAAGTGTTTTATAATATTTTTTTAATAGTATATAAGTAAAATTAATTTTATAAATTATTGATAATCAATATAAAATGAAAGCAAAAACTTTAGTTACCAAAAGAAAAAAGCCTTGAGCTTGACACTCGTGAAAAACGCCATATTTTTATTCTTTTTCTGCATCAATTATCTTTTGTAAATCGTCAGCTATTTCTTCTTCGTCTCCTTCCATATACGATGTGTGTTGATTTTGAAGCTCTCCTTCCTTATTATAAATAAAGGTGTGTGGAACATCTGTTACTCCCATTGCACGTTTAAAATCTCCGTTTGGATCCATCAGAATTTTAAATTCCCAACCCTTTGAATTAACCATAGGCATAACTTTGTGCATGTCTCTACTATCGTCTATGGATACTGCATAAATTGTAACATTGTATTGATCTTGCCAATCTTCGTATTTTTCGTCAAATGCTTTTAGTTCTTTAATACAAGGTTTACACCAAGTTGCCCAAAAATCAATAATTATTGGACCTTCTGCGTCTTCAAAAATTTCTGCGGTAGATACATAATCTCCCTTTTCGTTTTTAACTTTTACATTTGGAAAAGTGTTGTTTTGTGCAAAGATAAAACTGGCTGAAATTAAAATAAGTGATAGTGCTAATACTTTTTTCATAATACTTTTTTTTGTTAATAATTAAAAAATTGGTTAAATATTTTGATAATTCTCAATTACAAATATAAACAAAAAACGTAACAAAGCAAATAATTAGTACAAAAATTATGTTATTTTATGTAAATAGGTAAAATAAGTTCATTTTATACATGTATAAAATAGATTTCAAACAATTTTATTTTATTTTATTTTTTCTTTATAAAATAAATTTTTATACTTTTGCAAATGAATATTAATGTATAATCTTAAATTTAAAAACTATGAAAAAATTCATGCCATTATTAATTGTAGTATTATTTTTTGTATCCTGTAATACTAATCAAAAACCAAGGACACAGGTTACTGACAAAAACTGGACGGCTTTTAATCCATACAGCATTCCGTTTGAAAGAAGAGTAAATGAATATAAAAAACATAATCTTGTTCCCAATTTTTCTTTTGAAAAAGGAAACGAATTAAGTAATGACAGTTTAATAACTGATTTTAATTTAGAAAATTGGAAAATTGTTGGAGAAAATATAGAGTGGACTAATACTGAGTTAGATGTATATGTAAAAAATAGTGCTAATCACGAAAAAAGAGCTGTAAAAATTAGTAGAAGTAGTAAGGATATTAGTGAATTAGACAATCAAGCAAATGGAATTTTGAGTGATTATATTGCTGTTATTCCAGGAAATTATATGTTTTTTTTAGATGTTCGCTTGGAGAAGGTTTTTCCTGCAAACAGAAGATTAAATTCAAAAATAGGAGAAGATGTTGACATTCACATTGAGTTTTATGATAAATACAAGAAACGACTTGGCAATGGTATTTATTTTGAATACTATAACAAAGAAGTGAATAACAGTTTTAAAGGCTTCGCTTTTTCAAATCATTACTATATAGAAAAATTTGATTGGGGACGCATTAGAGGACGTACATTAAATTATCCGTTTTCGGAAGGTGATATGCCAGATAAATGTAAATACATTAAAATTTTTCTTGGTCTAAAAGGTAAAGGAACAATGTGGGTTGATAATATTGATTTTAGTTTTTCTCGTTGGAATTTTACTTCTTTGGAACGAGTAAAACCTTATTTTAAAAAGGATTTTCATAAATCAGATTTAATTATTCCTACTCCACAAATAGTTACTGAAAAATCGGAAATAAATATTGATAACAAAAAATTTGTTGTTATTTTACCAAAAAATACTACGCAAAATGAAATTGCGGCTTTGAAATTATTAAAGAAAAATTTGGCAAAACAAGGTATAGATACTCTTAAAATTGTAAACTTTGATTATGAAAAACAAAAAAATGAAATAATTATTTCGATAGGAAAAAATGATTTTTATAAAAAATATGCTAATAAAATTGATTTATCTCAAATTTCGGGTAAGAAACAGGCTTATGTTATTAAACAATTAGATGAAAATATATTTATGGTTGGAGAAAATCCTGTTGGGAATTTTTATGCCACAACTACTTTTGTGCAAATGTTTGATGCCGAAAATAAGAAAATTGATTTTGCTAATATTATTGATTATCCCGATTTTGAAGGACGTTCTACAAGAATGATTAGCTATAAAAATGAATGGACAATACAGAATGACACCTCGCTTTCAAAAGAAGAACAACAAGAGAAAATTAAGGAACTTTATTCTAAAATTGATTACGAAAAAGAACTGATTGATTATTATGCTTTTTATAAAATAAATAAAACCTACAATAGTTATGGCGACTTAACCAACCAATGGTGGGAACCAGGAAAGTTTTTTGAAATACTTTTTACTGAGGTTGGTAAGTCTTGTGCCGAGTATGGCGATGCAATAAATACTTGTGTGATGTTAAATCCGTATCGTCACTTTGGTTACGAAACAGAAGAAGAGAAATTAAGCGATTCGTTAAGAGATATTTTTTCGCATTCGAGCGATGAAAGTATGCAGAGGATTAAAAATGTTTTTAAAATTGCTTTGGATAATAACGCCAAAACAGTTATGCTTTGTGCCGACGATTTTGTGCCACACGCAGGTACTACAAGAGGAGAATACACACTTTTTACCGACCAAGACAAAAAACAATTTTACAATGTTGCACATGCTCAAAACTACATGGTTAACAATCTAAAAACATGGATAGATGCCAACTACGAAGATATACGTTTTGAACTTTGTCCGGCTCCTTATCTTAATCAATTTGTGGATTATAGCATGGGTAGTGCCGAGGCTTTTTTTAGAGACCTTACAAGTCATATTTCAAAAGATGTAGCAATAATTTGGACAGGAAATACAGTACGCTCACTTAGCTACGACCTTGCAGATATTCGAAGATATAGCTCATACATAAAAAGCAAACCAATGGTTTGGGATAACACTCCTTATGCCAGATATTTAGAAGGAGAATATGGAGGCTATCCAGCTCATTATCCTGGAAAGGCTATTATGTGTAGTTTATTTGAACCTTTTGATATTGTTTATCCTGAAAATTTTTCGGAATTACTTGATAATCACTATTATTCTAATTTAGGAGGCTCTGGGGAGCTAAACAAAATTCAATATGCTACTTTTGCCGATTTTTCGTGGAACACAGATGCTTACAGACCTGATTTGTCTTTATATAAAATTCTATATTCTCAATACGGAAACGAAAACGCACTTGCTCTTATAGAATTTAATGATATTTATTATAAACTTGTTTCTGTATGGGCAAAAATTAGAAACGGTAAAGAAAATCAAACAAAAGAAAATCAATATACTATTCCAGAGAAAGCTATAAATACAGGTAACAGTCTTGTTGAAGAACTACAACAGAAATTTGATAATCTACAAACTATTGACAACGAACTACTTTTAAAGGAATTAAAAGTTAAAATGGATTATAAAATTAAAGCATTTCAAAAAATTATTACAGAAGATGCTAAAGATAAAACAGGGCGCAGACAAACTTAGAATAGCTCTGATATTTAGGCATATTAAAACAAATAATTATAAATAAACTGTCTGTTTAGCTTTTAGTTACACAGACAGTAAATTTTAATGAAAAAATGAAAGTAGTATTGCAAAAAGTTAACAGAGCGTCTGTTGAAATTAATAATAAAATAAAATCTGAAATAAAACAAGGTTTGTTATTATTGGTTGGTTTTGAGAATTTGGACAACCATGAAGATATAAAATGGTTGAGCAAAAAAATTGTAAATATGAGAATTTTTTATGACAACAAAGGTTTAAAAAATTTATCTTTGCTTGATGTGGGTGGCGACATTTTACTGATAAGTCAATTTACACTCCATGCAAGCACAAAAAAAGGAAATCGTCCGTCGTATAGCATGGCGACAAAAGCAGAAATTGCTATACCGCTGTACAAAAGTTTTATAAAACAATTGGAAACTGATATTGGCAAAAATATAAAAACAGGAGAATTTGGTGCATACATGAAAATTGATTTATTAAACGATGGACCTCTTACTATAATAATTGATTCTAAAAATAAAATTTGATTTGAAAAAGAAAAAAATACATAAGATAACAGAAACAGATAACAAGTTTCTGATTTTGGGAATTGTTAGTTCGGCAAATAGCTATAAACTTATTTGGACAATTAATAATATTTTGAAATCAAACCTAATATTACAAGAGAATTATACTGTAATTAATAGAAATATTATAAAAAGTTATGTGTTTTATTTGTCAAGCCAAGAAAACATGAAAATACTTGCTAACAAATGTGATACTGGTGTGCTTGTTTCAAAATATAAAAAATCAGACTACTTTTTAAAACTTGATACTTCGCCCAAAGATACTGAAAATGTATTAACTATATTGAAAACCTTAAAAATAATTCAAATAATATTTACTGTTGATTTGGATATTGTTACAAAAAAACAAAAACTTATGTTTGCTAATTTATAAAATGTTATTTATGAAAAATAAAGTAAAGGTTTTAATTATAATTCTTTTAATGTCGTCATGTTCTCAAAATCCAGATATATTGTCTAAAAAAGAATTTATAAACATGCTTGTAGATGTTCATATTGTAGATGGATATTTGGTGCAAAAATCTATGTTTGATAAAGATTTTACAGAAAACGATTCTTTGTCTTATTATAATTCGGTTTTTAAAAAGCACAATATAAATAGAAGACTGTTTCAACAAAATATTTATTACTACGCAGATAATTTAGTTGAATATGAAAATATTTATATTGAGGTTGTAAAAATATTGAAAAAAAAAAAAGAAGTTATAGATTCATTAAAACGATATGCAGAACCAGATCCAACTAATTTGTGGAACAAAAAATTGGAAATAAAAATACCCGAAGATGGAATTAACGATTCGGTATTTTATAAAATTAAAATTAAAAAACATGCTATTTATACAATCAATGCAGAATATAGATTTATGCCCGACGATAAAACTATTAAACCGTATTTGAAAATTTGTGCAAACTACAAAGATGATTCCCAGGTATGTAAGAAAATTAATGTAAATCAAAAAAACAAAAAATGGACAAAATATAGCATTTCGGTAAAAACTGATACAACCAAAGAATTAAAAACAATTTCGGGAGTGTTGCTTGAGCATACCGAAGGGGCTAATAATAAGCATGTGAAAATTAGAGATATAGTTATAAATCAAAACGTAGAAAACGAAAACGAATTAATAAAATAAAATTTATGCAAGTTTTTAAATTTGGTGGAGCATCGGTACGAAATCCTAAATCGGTAAAAAATCTGTTTGATATTGTAAATACTTATAATTCTCAAAATATTGTAATTGTGGTGTCGGCAATGGGCAAAATGACTAACGCTTTTGAACGGCTTACAAATAGTTATTTTTATAAAAAAAATGATTTGATTGAAAATTTTGAAATGATGAAAAACTTTCATTTTCAAATTGTTGATGAGTTATTTATTGATAAAAATAATAAAACTTTTGAGCAATTAGATATTATAAATAATATAATTAAAAACTTGATAAATCAAAATGTTTCTAATACATATAATTATAATTACGACCAAATTGTTTCGTTTGGAGAAATAATATCTACAACTATAATTAGCAATTATCTTAATTATAAGGGGCTTAAAAATAAATGGGTAGATATTAGAAAATCTATTAAAACAGATTCTGTTTTTAGGGAGGCAAAAGTGGATTGGAAAAAAACTGGTCAAAATATTTCGGAAAATATTGATTTTAACAAATTTAAAATATTTGTTACACAGGGTTTTATTGGTTCGGATAATAAAAATAATACTACAACTTTAGGAAGAGAAGGTTCGGATTTTACGGCTTCTGTTTTGGCATATTCGCTTGGTGCAGAAAAAGTTAGTATCTGGAAAGATGTTGCTGGAGTTTTTAATGCAGACCCTCATATTTTTAATAACACAAAATTATTATCCAAAATTTCGTATCAAGAAGCAATTGAACTTTCGTATTATGGGGCAAAAGTTATACACCCAAAAACTATTAAACCTTTGCAAAACAAAAATATACCGCTTTTTGTTAAATCGTTTATTGAGCCAGAAAAAACTGGAACTATAATTTATAATTTTGAAAAAAACATAGAACCAAAACACCCAGTTTATATTATTAAAGAAAACCAAATTTTGATTTCTATTTTTCCAAAAGATTTTTCTTTTGTAGCAGAAGAGTCTATTAGTCAGATTTATAAGTTTATAGTACAGTACGGAATAAAAGTAAATTTGATGCAAAATTCGGCATTAAATTTTTCAATATCAATAAATAATAATTCGCAAAGAGTTGATAAACTGATTTTGAAATTAAAAGAAAATTATAAAATTTTGTACAACAAAAATCTAAAACTGATAACTATTAGACACTATAATAATGAGGCTATTAGTAAAATGATTAAAAATAAAAAAATATTTATTGAACAAAAAAGTAGAAACACAGCTATTTTTTTGGTAAACAATTAATTTTTTTGATGCCAGCAAATTGCAAACACAAACGAACTAACAAACATTTTGATTTATTTTTTAAATTTTTAATATTTTAAGTCTTGATACAATTAGACAGGGGGTTGTAAAAGTTGAAGGCAAGGGCGTTGTCCGTGAGGACAAGTCTGAAGTAAGCCGTAAACATGATTTGTTCTGACGTACAGAAACTACATAGTGAGGCATATTAAAATGGATGAGCTCCCACATCATAGTTAAGTCCGTAACCTGTTAATAATTTTAATATTGCATTG
>JAOZTW010000887.1 GCA_029938985.1 Bacteroidales bacterium
TGCCAAGAAGTCAGCAGAGGTCATACTCGCTACTTGTAACGAGCATAACGAACGAGACACGATAAGTTATGAAGTCTCACAAGCTAGTGAAGGACTGAACGTTAAACGTTTTGACAAATTATGTATTGTACCTTCTCATTATCACTGTAAAGTGGTGTTATAGGTAACATTCTTCTATGTTAGAACAAAGCAAAACAGGTGCAAAGAGCTGTTTTGCTCATGTTTAACGAACCGCCAAGTACGAGAACCGTACGCTTGGTGGTGTGAGAGCTGTACTGGCTACAATGATGTAGTCAACCGCCTACTCGATTAGGCACTTTAATTATTTATCATTTAGTTCTTTACGTAATTCGTTTATTTGGCTTTCAGTCAATTTTGTGTATTTTATAATTTTCTCAATTGGTTCGTTATTGTTTATCATATCAACTGCAATCTCAATTTTTGTATTATCAACAGCTTTTTCAACTGCGGTTAATAATTGTGCATCTCGGTCTCTCATTACTTTTTTCTCTGCCTCGTAATATTCACGTTCTTTGGTGTTTAAATTCATCGCCTCAATAGTATCAAACGCCTGAATAATTTCGGGGTCGCGCAATTCGTCTGGTATTGTATCTTTTTCATATTCAGTTGCTTTATTCAAAAAAGCAATCCAACGGTCTAAGGTTGTTTTTATATTTTTTAAATCGTTATTGAATTTTCTAAGTTCGATAAAATATAAATCTGCGTAATCCAATTCGGGATATAATTCGTCCGTTTCAAAATCTTTATAGCAACATCTTCGAAAATATCGTTTGTCTTTCAGAAAATAATCAAAATCTAAGATACTTATTATTATCGTTTTGTGCAGTTTATCATAAGTATCTCCCTCACTTAATTGATTGCCGTAAATTTCGGAATGATAAAATATTGCCCGCTTTCCGTAATATTTTTGTTCTTTTACTTGTATTTCAATGTCATACCAATTACCGTTTTCATCAGTTGCTTTAATGTCAACAATTGATAATTTGTCGCCTATGAAATCTTGTTCGTTGTAGGGTTTTTTGATGGTCAGTTCTACAATCTGTTCGTTTTTAGGCAATATTGAGTTTACCAGCGATTTAAGGACGTTTTTATTTTGTTCTGTTCCGAAAATCTTTTTAAATACTAAATCTATTTTGGGATTTAATTTACACATAGTCAACAATTTTAGTTTATTCAAAATTAGTTATTTTCTTTTTAAACTATCAATCACTATTAATTCTCTTGTTTCGACTTATTTTCTATCAACTCAATTTTTTTCAAAGTTAAGTCGTAAAGTTTGGAAAACAATAGGATCTGTTTTAGTTTTTATAATATATTCCAATTTATTTGTTCAGTCATTTGTGTTTGTATTTCATTATGATTTTTTTGCTACAAATCTTTTATTTTTAATATTTGGAATTGTATTTATTCCCTAATTATCAAAGCTGCCAAGTATTAATAAGTTCTTTTACTGAAAAACTCTTTTTAACCGTGCCATTTAGTAACTTTCCATTTTGAGAAAGATAAATTACGTATTTTCCTCTGTTTTGTTCAATATCACATGGAAACCGAAATAATTCCAAATCAAGACGAAGTCTTTTTGATACTATTGGAAACATAACATCAGGATGTTTTTCTTTTCCGTGTTCGTTGTAATGTCCATTAAAGTACTTAATCCATGAAAGGATAGATATAAATTCATCATCTGTAAATTCAAAAGGTGTTTCATCTTGCAAAACTATTTCCTCTGGTAATCTTTTTTTTATTTCTTTCAGACATGTTTCTTTTTTCATTTTTTTTCTTATTTCGATTGTTGTCTAACAGTCTATTTTACTTAACGATAAATCCGATGTTAACATTGTGCCTAAATCGGATATGTGCTGGTTGTCAGTGGTTTTGCGGTATTTTTAGGTGTGCGC
>JAOZTW010000888.1 GCA_029938985.1 Bacteroidales bacterium
CGACCGAGTAACAACCAATCTACAAGGCCCTTTGAGACTTGCAGAAGTAGTTGGAAAATTTGAATACAAAAGAGGTTATGTGCAGGTTACAATGACAGCTCCTTTGTATCAAAAATATGGAGTTGCAGAAGCAATAATTGACGAACTACCAGACCCTATTGAACCTTTTCCTGTTGTGCCAGATATAGATACAAGCCAAAACTATATTATGAATCTTAAAACAACTTCGAACCAACCAGTATTATTTCCAAAGCTTTTTGATGCAAAAGGAAATCTTATTCTTGATACCAAAGATATTCAAAAAACAGCTAATGGGGTAGTTCCGCCACTTTATAATTTAGACGAAAAACAAATAAAAGATTTAAAAGATAAGGCAAATGTTAAAATTCTTGATTTTGTGGAAGATGCAACTGGAAAATTTAAATCAGAAACCAAAAAATTTGATTGGGATAAAGTTATTAATATTGCAACAGTAGCAGGAAAAATTGCAATGATGTTTATGTAGGGTAGGGGGGAAAAGAGAATACTCTACAAAATATGGAAACGCAAAATAATAACTTATTGGCATGTTTCATATAAACTTTACATCTTTCACTCCATAGCGTTGGGTTTTTAAACTCTACGTTATGGAGTAAAGTAAAAAATATTAAAACATTCAAAAAAATAATAAAATGAAAAAGATATATATAATATTATTTGCAATAATGCTTTCGGGAAGTATTTTTGCCCAAAATACCATGACTGTTGAAGTAACAGCAAAAGGAGTAGATGCAAAAGATGCCAGAACAATGGCAAAAAGAGATGCTTTGGAAAAAGCCGTTGGTACAGAAATAGTTACAAATAGTCAAATGACTAATATGATTCTTACAAGTGATGCGATTGTAACTTCGTCTAAAGGATATATTGCAAGTTTTAATGTGTTGGACGAAGGTATTGCTGGTGATGGTTTGTATCAAGTACACGCAACAGCAGAAGTAAGCCTTGACCCCTTACAACAAAGTGCAGATATTGTTGCTCAATTGATTGGTGGTCTCAAATTTATTGTTCTTTACGACCCACGTGGACTATCGACAGAGGAGAAGGAATATTATGAGTTTGCCTATGAAAGAATGAATGAAAAATTAAATGTTCAAGGTTACGAAAGAGTTGAAGCAAGTTTGTTTAAAGACCTCACAAGCATGTTGAATCCTGCAGATACTGGAAAATCGTTTATGAATAACATGGGACTTTATACAAATTCGGAGTTTGTTATTTGGATCAAAAATATTGAAGTTACCAAACTTGGAGATGTTGGAGGAATGCCTAATTATTCTATTGCAATGGAAATTAAAGCCTATGATAATTGTAATTTCAGAAACCTTAGTACGGTATATTTTAAAGATAATAATGCTGGATTAGACGAAAAAGAAGCTTGGCGTAATGCAATATCATCGAGTGTGGATAATAGTTTTGACCGATTTATGATGTTGTTTAACAACGATATAGCTCGCTGGATAGATGGTGGTTCTCCCTACGAACTCCGATTTTATGGTTTTGACTATATAGACGATATGGATTGGTTTGACTACGAAGATTTACTTATTGCAGACCCAGATACAAAAGAAGATTTAGATGTTATGCAAGCTGCTGAATATACGGTTATTAAAATGAAATCGTTAAAAACAAGACGCAATTTTATTAGAATGGCGTATAAAGCAACTCGTGAAATTACAGACTTTTCTGCCGAAATTGATATACGATATGGACGGCAGTTTTCGTTAACGCCCAAAAATAAAGTAATTCCAGAAATTAAAGCCAAAGTTGATATGTTGAAAAAAGTAAACCAACAATAAAAACAGTTTACTTCAATTAGGAATTAAAAATTAAAAATTAGGAATTAATTCTTAATTCCTAATTTTTAATTCCTAATTTTTAATTC
>JAOZTW010000889.1 GCA_029938985.1 Bacteroidales bacterium
CGATAACTTCTTGATTTCGTTGCCTTTTTTCGCACAATGTAAATTAATAGTAAAGTGTTAATATTTCAGCACTTCTGTCAATTCTTGCACCTTGAAAAAGGCAATGAAATTCAAGAAAATGATATGGTGATTATTTCATGGCTAATTTTGTCAATAAATCTCCCCTTCTAAAAGTAGCAGCTAATCTTCTTGGGTCTAAATCATCAATTCCTTCTGGAAATAATTCTGTTAGTGCTTTATTGATTATATTAATAGCGTTATTGTATATTACAGTTTTATTTGTATCCCAATAATTTTTAATTTCAACAAAGTTAATATGCGTCAATTGATTTATTGCTATTTCTTTCTCCTTTAATAGTATTTGAGATGAAATCATGGCAATAAAATAATTACTATATGGTATATGTTTATGTTTTTGTATTAATTCATATTTTTTTCTATTACTATCACAATATCTATATACTAATACTGCAATTATTAATTGAGCTCCGTTAATATCTTTAAATACTTCTTCATAGAATTTTCCAAATAATTCCCTTTTTTTGTATTTTGCAAGTTGAGGTTTTATTTTCCATGTTGTAAAAATTGCTTCCGCTGCAACAGATGATGGGATTGTTTTAGAGGCAGATAACAAACTCCCAGTTCCTTTTTTTGTAATATATTCATATTCAAGTTGTTTTACGGCAATTCCCAAACTCTGCTGTTTGCTGTCATTCGCTCTTAAATCTCTTAAATCAACTGGTGTTTGACTATTTGTTGCAATAGTTATATCAGTGGTTAGTGTTTTCGATGCTTCATCATCTGACGATACTTCATAAAGTCTTAATAAAACAGTTGTATTTGAAAAATCAATATTTGGATTTTCTTCAATAACCTGTAAAATAGTTTTCGATGTTTGTCCGCCATTAATAATTTGCAAATCATCAATATTTAATTGCCAGTTTTTATTTTGCAAGGCATTATGTGAGAATTTACTGCAAAGCATTGTTATTCCATTATTGAAAAAATAAAAATTCTTTCTTTTATGATTATTTAAAAGAGTTTCTTTTATACTTTGATTAACTCTATTCTTATTAACACCAAGAAATTTTCTAATATTTTTTTCAAGTAAGGAGTCACCATGTCGTTGCATTAATTTTCCAATTTCTGACACACTTGCTTTACCAACAAGAACTCGTTTAAAATCAAAGTTTTCAATTACTGATTTTCCCAACAGTGAAATTGAGTCGTTGATAGGTTTTGTGGATTGCAATTGTTTTGCTACGTCTTCATGATTAAAATGTGAAAAAGAAACTTGATTTTTAGGAAAACCTGCATTCTCAATATGTTGTCTTCCTTCATTTTGCCATTCTTTACCATTATTTAATAAGATACATTTTATGATTGGAATATATCCATCCATAATCAACGACCTTATTTCATCAATTTTGGGCTTCAGTAATGGGTTTAAATCTATATCTTTTTGTGGATTAAATAATACTCCAATAGAATTAACAACTTTAAGAACCGCATTGTCCGGAAAATTGTATTCTTTTTCTAAATTAAAATGATATTTACTTTGAACTAAAACAACTGTAAATTCAGAGTCCGTAGTATCACCAATATAAAGTCCATCAATTCCTGCATCGCCACCACCTTCGGTTACACAACTATATGCTTCTGAAATATCCATTTCAAGTGCAGATGCTATACTAAGAATTAAAAAAGACTTAGAAATTTGTTGTCTTTCATCTTTCATCTTTTCAAACCACTCAGGTTTGTCTGAAACTATTTTTCTAATTCGTTGGTCGATAATATGTTTATTAATATCCATAATTTTAAAATTAGTTATTAAATTTTAGTTTTTTTAGTTCACCATATCGGGTTCGGGCTTTGTGTCGTCAATTTAATTCAGGAACGTAGCTTGCGAAGTTTC
>JAOZTW010000274.1:0-124 GCA_029938985.1 Bacteroidales bacterium
TAATAGAATTTGAAACAAAATATTATGAAAAATTAGACTTGAAATGAAAAAAAAAGCCGATAACATTTTCTTGGTTTGCAGTGGCTTGTGTGGTGTGTGCCTTGTGTGTGCTACGCACACACAG
>JAOZTW010000274.1:134-6858 GCA_029938985.1 Bacteroidales bacterium
AAGGCACACACCACACAAGCCACCGCAAGCAAGAAGTTACCGATAAGAGCAACTAAAAACAACAAGAATAGATGCCATTAAAACTTAGCATAAAACAATTTATTCAAATCCTTAATCAAGGAAAAGAAGTAATTGATACACTTTTTGGCAAAAAAGATACTTTGCAAAAAAATGAGATAATTCCGTATATCACAAGTTCAAATCCCGAAAATGTTTTTGAAAGATTGACAATACACGGTGTTATACACGAAAAAAATGGAAAAATTAATCTTGATGACAGAGTAGTTACTCTACTTGAAGATTATTTAGAAATTGGCGAAATTAATACTGAAACAATTAGCGGTGATATAAAAAATCTTAAAAACAACATTTCTTATTATCGTAACGATAATCAAATTAAATACTTACGAGACATACGAAAAACATTACGCAAAATAAACAATACAATAACAAGGCAAATTATATTATTAGACAATCAAGTTGATAGAACTTTTAAAACAGAACAAAATTATCATAATAGATTGCAAAAACTCAATAATTATAGAGAAGAAAGAGATAATGTTTTAGAACTAATTCATGAAACTGAAAATATTTTAGCAAAAGAAAAAGGTTTTTTTAATAATGTAAGAGATGATGAAATACAATTTTTGCAATATGAGCTTAAAAGAACATTATATGACAACAAAGACTATTTGAAAGCTATTCAATCACAAATAATTGAGTATATAAACAGAATTAAAATCAATCCTGATATTGCTGAAAAAATTCATAAATTTAAAGAATTGCGAGATAATGCAGAATTTAGATTTAAAACAAATATTAATGCAGTAATTCATAAAAATACGTCTCTTTTATTTAACAAAACAGAAACATTTAAGTGGAATGTTTCTATTGACTTTCTTACAAATACTGATACAGGCAGAAAAATATTAAAAAATGCCCGAAGAAAAATAAGTAGCAAAGACAACGAAGAAGCTGTTAAAGGGAAAAAACAAATAAAACAAAAAACAAAACAAAAAGAAGAAATACAAAGATTAGACATTAATAAGTTTTTCGAAAAATTCAAAAAAAGTGAGTTAGATTTATTTGATTTTATTTTCACTAATGAATTTTCTGAAAATATTCCGCAAGAAATTGACGATAAGTTAAGTTACTTTGTCGAAATTTCACTTGATTTTGAGAAAGAAATTTATTTCAATAAAGAAATTAAACATCATTTTTACAATGACAAAAACGGAAAGAAAAACAAATTAGGATATGCCGTAATATTCCCAAATAAGCACTAAGTGCTATTTGATGTTGCTTACGCACTTATTCAAACTTTTCGGAATGAGTAAGTTATTTAAAAGCAAATAAACAATTAATTTTGATAGATTATTTAATAGCTAAAAATGAAAGAATTACCACAATATATAAACGAAATATTTTCGATACTAAGTAAAGGAAAATTTATATCCGAAAGGGGTAAAAATGAGAAATATTTTTATGTAATCAAAGAACGTTTTGATGATTTGAAAAATTACTTTCTAAATATTGATTTTAAACTGGAATTTGATAATGGATATTTTTATTTTAGCAAACCTACTGCAAACGAACAGGAAATTGAACGTAAAATAATTCAATTTGAGAAGTTTATTGATATTTTAGATTTATTCAATAGCCTTGATAACAAAATTTTTATTGGAACAAAATTTTCTATTGCAAAAATTACTGCCGAATGCGAAGATACACCAAGACTTGAAGAGAAATTAAGAAAAATGAATGTAGAAGGCAAAACAAATGATGAAAAAATAAAAAATATTGTAAAGGAACTTGAAAAGAACGATTTTGTTGAGTTATATGATGAAATAGATAGAAAATATATTGTCCTTGATGCTTATAATTACTTAAATGAAATTGTCTCAAAAATAAAAATAACCGAAAATGAACGAATATAGAATACTAAATCGCATTATTTTTATTAATGTGGCATCATTTGAATACGAAGTTGTAGAACTTAACGGGAATACTTGTTTTGTTGGCACAAATAATTTGGGTAAAACTACAATTTTAAGAGCTATTTTATTTTTTTATAGTGCTAATCAACGAAAATTAGGGATTTCTGCAAATACTAAAAAAACATTTGAAAAACACTATTTTCAACATCAGCCTTCTTATATAATTTATGAAATAGCAACAGAAAACGGTTTTTTTCATATAATGGTTTATAGAAATAGAGAGCTGTTTTTTAGATTTTTTGATACTGAATTTAAAAAAGAATTATACATTTCAGAAGATAATAAAGTTTTTGAACCAAACGAAGTTATTGAAAATTGCAATATCGCTAAGCCAAAAATAAGATATTCAAACCAAATTGAAAAATTTGAACAATACCGAGATATTATTTACGGAACAGACAAACAATATCAGCGTTATTCTATTTTAAAAGGCAGAATTACAGACGGCAGAAAAATGTATAATAATATTTGGAAAGCTATTTCTAATATATTTTTAAGTTCAACAACTGATATTGAAGCAGATTTTGTAAAACAATTTATAGCTGATGCCACTTCCGACAGAACTTCTATAATAAAATTAGACCAAATAAAAACACGCTTATACAAATTTAGCCAGAAAATTGCTGATATTAAAACTTTTCAAAAAGACGACTTCGGAAAAAAATACTCTGAAAAAATTATTGATGAGTATAACAGATTAGAAAAATTAAAAGCAAGTAATAATCAAATAATCAAACAAATAGCAGGTGCTTATAAATTTGAGAAAATTCAAACAGAAATATTAGAAGACGAAATTACTCAAAAAGAAATAGAGATAAAGCAAAAGAAAGTAACTTTTGTTAATGTTGAAAAAACATACAAAACAGAAACAACGAGAATAATTAAAGAAATAGGAATTTGGGAAGGGAAATTAAAAGATGTCAAGCTTCACAAACAAGAATATGATAAAATTGATAATCTTGAACATATTTTAAATCAAGCATCGAAAAAGAATGATTATGCAGATGAAAAAGAACAGGATACGAAAAAATATAATTCATTAATTGCACCTCTTCACGATATAAATGCAAGATTTTAAACACTTTTTACTAATTTAGAAACCGAAAAAAAACAGTTTTTTACGCAAATAGAGAGCAAAGCCCTTGTGCTTGACAAAAAATTACACGAACAGGAAAAGAAAATTGAAAAGATTTTTTCTGAAAATGAAAAAGCATTAAAAATTGAACAAGACAACGAAACAAAAGAAACCGTAAAACAAGAAACTAAATTAAATATAGAATTTAGTTCATTCAAATATAAAAAAACGGAAATTGAAAATAGAAAATATTTTAGAGAAAATTTCAAAATAATTAATAGCGAAATAGACAAAATTAATAACGAAATAAAAAATAGAACAAGAGATGAAAATATTAAAACTAATGATATAAATTCAAAAAAGGAAGCAATTATAGCAATTAAAAATCAATATTCAGAAAAAATAAACCAAGTAAGAACAGATTTTAACCGTAAGATTTCTGAAATTAAAATCAATATTGAAATAATAACGAAACGTCTTGAAAATTATGACAATACACTATACAGCTACTTAGAAAATAATTTACCTGATTGGAAAAATAATATCGGTAAAATATGTAAAAATGAAGTTTTATTTGATATTGAAGGAATTAAAAAAAGCATTTCAAATAACAATACAAATATCTATGGTTTAGAAATAGAATTATCAAAATTACCGGAATTTACACATACTATTGAAAAATATGAAAAGGATAAAAAGTTACTTTTACAGGAAGTAAAAAAACTTGAAAAAGAAAAATTAGACAAAATAAAAAATACAGAAAAAGAAAGAGACAACAAACTAAGAAGCATTCAATCAAAAATCAAAGAACTTGAAACTGATATAAGATATATAAAACATTATAACCATGCTGATACACAGAGGGTCGGAAAATTAGATTTAGAAAAAGTAGAACTATCTGAAAAAGTAAAAGAAACTCGAAAAAAAAATTTGAAAATTTTATCCGAGCAAGAACATAAAATAAAAATAGAACTTGAAAAACTAAAAAATCAACTTGAAATAATAAACAAGAAATTTGACAAACTATTAAGAGAATTAAAAGCGATTAGGAATAAAGAAACAAAAATTGCAACTGAAAACTACGATATTGCTATTGAAAATATAGAACTGTTAAAAACAAAAAAAACGGACTATTTTATTACTCAAAAACAAGAAATCAAAAAACAACAAAAAAAAATACTTTCAGAGAATAATATTGATACTGAATTAATAAAAAATATCAAAGAAAATATTGAACGAGTAAGCAATATTTTAAACGAAATTGAACAAAACTCACAACTTGTTTCCGATTACAAAAGGCATAAAATTGAATTGTTTGATAAAATTGATGATTTCAAAAGAGAAAAGAAAAAATTAAATATCTTTTTAACTACAATCGAACAAAAGCATACAGAAAAGAAACAAAAATATGATGATGAAATTGAAAAATTAGACAAAATTAAAAATGAATTATCAGATAAAAATAAAATCTTTAAAGACGGATTAGACCGTTTTGAAGAAATTGAAGGAGAATTTAAAGAACATAAATTATTGTTCAAAAATGCAAAAGCTACAAAACAAGAGAAAAATCTCAATTTAGTTATAAATAACTGGTATTCAAACAAAGACAGCCTGAGAGATGCAAATGATAACCTAAAAATACTTGTTGATAATTTTGTAAGTAAATTTAAAGTAAATAATCATTTTGAATTTAAAATGCCAGATGAAATTTTAAAAAAAGATTATGAAAAATTTGCAAAATTCTTAACAAATTTTATTCTTCAAAACAGATTAGAACAATCCGTTACGG
This sequence comes from Bacteroidales bacterium, assembly GCA_029938985.1. Taxonomy (GTDB): domain Bacteria; phylum Bacteroidota; class Bacteroidia; order Bacteroidales; family JAOZQN01; genus JAOZQN01. The sequence continues at coordinate 4,996 of JAOZTW010000274.1, forward strand.
AACTTGCAACACAGTTTACAATGCTTGTTAATTCAATTTCTGATAAAGTAAACGACTTACAATCTAATATTTATGCCATACACAGAATTGTAAAACAATTAGAAAACGATTTTAGTAAAGCCCAGTTTGACAATTCAAGATTAATAGAATATATAAAAATAAAAGCAGAACCAAACGAAGACAACAAAGTATTAAAACGCTTACAAGCAATTGCAAAATATAAAGAAGACAATTTTGAATTTTACGATAATCTTAGTTTTGATTTTTCAAAAAAAGATAAACTTGCAGATAAATCAGTTGAGCTGATTATCAACCTAATAAATGCAATAGAAGAAAGCCATACAGAAGAAATTGCTCTTGTAGATTTATTCAATATATATTTTAAAATAAAAGAAGGACAAAACGAAACAGACTGGACAGAAAAACTAAAAGATATTGGTTCGGACGGAACAGATATTTTAGTTAAATCAATTGTATTTATCACTCTTTTAAGCGTTTTTATTAAACAGTCAAAATCGGCATCAACACATCAATTCAGGATACATTGTATAATTGACGAAGTAGGTAAAATATCAGCACCATATTTAAAAGAATTGATAAAGTTTGCTAATGATAAGAATATTTTTCTTATTAATGGATTACCAAATGAAAGCAAACTGGAAAGAAAATATAATTATACCTATAAACTTTCAAAGGAAGATGATAATACGATTTCAATAAATCCATTACTTACACATTTTATTGAAGCATAAGGATATGGAAATAAATCTAAAATTAGCAAAACAAATACAAAAACTTGCAGAAGGCGAAAGTTTTAGTTTTAACGTTTTTAGTAAAAAAAATCAGAGTGTTATTAAACAATTAATTGCTGACGGATTATTATCTGACAATAAAATAGTTCGTCGTAAAAAAGTTGTTTTTTGTCCTAATTCATATAAATTAGAAAAATATTTAGTTGCAAAATATGAAATATATGGTTTGCAAGATTATATAGATGTTTTGCAAAATCCAGAAAGCACAAAATCGGATATGGTAAGTGTAAGCGGAGATGCAAAATTACAAACAAATACATCGTTAGATGGTTTTTTATTAAAAACTTATGAAAATATCAGCGGAAAAATTAACAATGAAAATATTAATCTTAAAACAAAAAACGGAACATCACTTCATATTAATAATTGGCAAAATTTTGAAATAGATGATACTGTAATAATTGTAGTAGTAGAAAACTCAGAAAACTTTAAACTAATTCATAAACAAAAAGATTTATTCAGTAATATAAAACCTGTTTTTTTATTGCGGTTTGCAAACAGCACTGCGATAAGCAAATGGATTAAACAGTCAAAAAATAATTATTTACATTTTGGTGATTTTGACTTAAAAGGTGTTCATATTTATATTACAGAATTTAAACAAAAGATAAATAATCCATTACAATGTAAATTTTACATTCCTGAAAATATAGAAAATTTGATTTATGATAAAGGAAATTCAAAAAGGTATAATGAACAAAAACAAAACTTAAAAAACTTTGATTTTTCAGTTCATTCAGAAATAATTAATTTAGTAAATATAATAAGAAAACATAAAAAAGGATTAGACCAAGAATATTTAATAACGAATAGATAAAGCTCTTATCGTGAATGTGCTGGGTGTCAGTGGTTTTGTGGTGTGTTTTGGGTCGCTAGCGCTCCCCAAAAAACACACATATCAATAGCTTTGTTGTCATAAATTTAATTCAGAAACTTCGCAAGCTACGTTCCTGAATTAAATTGACGACACAAAGCCCGAAACCGTTAGCCACAACTAAAAAAACAAGAAGAAAAACAGAAAAAACAAAAGAAATGTTATTTTTGTAAAAAA
>JAOZTW010000275.1 GCA_029938985.1 Bacteroidales bacterium
ACGGCTGCGCCGAAAAAAAACAAAAAAAAACGACTACCGTCGTTTTTCTTTGTTCCTTTTTCTTGTTTGTTAATTTTTGTTTTTACACATTTTTCATGCTAAATATGTACATTCTTTGTACTTGCTTCGCTATTCCTTCGCTAAAACTTTTTTTTTCACTTTTCCTAGGCTAGTCGAATAAATTCATCAATAAGTATTATTTGTTTTAATATGCCTAATGCAAAAAAGGAAGAAGAGACTATACAACAATTTGAAAACGTTATACTACAAAGAAAAACAACAAATTGAAATTGTTAATTATTTGTTTTAACATGCTTTACAAAGAACAAGGCTATATAATTTATAGCAATAACAATACTATTTTTGTAAAAACTATCCAATATAAAAAAACGGTATTTTAGTTAAAAATTAAATTAAATTAAAAAAAAATGCAAAAAGATTTTTTGGTAAAAAAAAATAAATTAACTTTGCATTTTTAAATTATATTATTTATTATGGAAAAAGGAACAGTAAAATTTTTTAATGAATCTAAAGGATTTGGATTTATTATAGCAGAAGACACTAAAGAAGAATATTTTGTACATGTTACAGGATTAGTTGACGAAATTCGCGAAGGCGATTTAGTAGAATTTGACTTAAAAGAAGGCAAAAAAGGATTAAACGCAATTCAAGTAAGAGTACTTTAATAAAGCGTACAAGTTTAGGAATATTAAAATATTGACTTTTTTAAACTTATTCTTTTTAATTTTAACCTCTTCAATAAGCATACAAATATCGTGATATTTTATATTTGTTGAGTTGTTAAAAAATAAAAATAACTTCGTTGAAATTTCAATTATTTATTTTAATAAGTCTAATTTCTCAAAAAACACCCCCATTTCTTACAAAGTTTTGGGGGTTCGTTTGTTTAGTTTGAAAAAACTGGTTTTAATAATTGTAAGTTTATTTTATTTATTTCTCACTATGTAAAACAAAGTTTTACAACATAATTGTATGGAGACTTTAATTTTGTATTGAATAAAAAATAAAAAAAATATTATAAAAAATTTTTTTTAAAATAAAAAAAACTAACTTTGCAATCTTGTTTAAAAGCAAGCCCAAATGGCGGAATTGGTAGACGCGCTGGTCTCAAACACCAGTGGTAGAAATACCGTGCCGGTTCGACCCCGGCTTTGGGTACAAAGGCGAAACATCTTATGATTGTTTCGCCTTTTTTTGGCATATTAAAATAATTGATAATTATGGCGTTTTTAACAATTCAATAAATATAATAATATCAGGATATTTACATATTTTTTTGAAGACGTAAAAAGAACAAGTTTAAATTGTCAATTATTTATTTTAATATGCCTAACTAATAACACCAATTTCTTTACCTATTTTAATAAAAGCGTTTGCCGCTTTGTCTAATTGAGCTATTGAATGAGCGGCAGATAATTGCACTCTAATTCTAGCTTGTCCTTTAGCAACTACTGGATAGAAAAACCCAATCACATAAATTCCTTCTTTCAACAACCTGTTAGCCATTTCTTGCGAAAGTTTTGCATCGTAGAGCATAACTGCCAAAATTGCCGACTCCGATGGTTTAATATCAAAACCTGCATCAAGCATTTTTGCTCTAAAATATTCGGTATTCTTCATCAATTTGTCTCTTAAATCTGTGGTTGAATTAAGCATATCAAATATTTGAGTTGCAGCTCCTACAATAACTGGAGCAAGCGAATTTGAGAACAAATATGGACGTGAACGCTGACGAAGCATATCAATAATTTCTTTTTTTCCAGTGGTAAATCCTCCCATTGCACCTCCAAGAGCTTTTCCAAGTGTACTTGTAATAATATCAACTCTATCCATCACGTTGTGATGTTCGTGTGTTCCTCTACCTGTTCGCCCAATAAAACCAGATGCGTGACTGTCATCAACCATTACAAGTGCTTGATATTTATCCGCTAAATCACATATCTCATCAAGTTTAGCAATATCTCCATCCATAGAAAAAACACCATCAGTAACAACAATTCTAAATCTTTGAGCTTGTGCCTTCTTTAACTGCACTTCAAGTTCCTGCATATTAGCATGTTTGTAACGATATCTTGCCGCTTTACACAAACGAACTCCGTCAATAATAGACGCATGGTTAAGTTCGTCTGAAATAATAGCATCGTCTTTAGTAAATAATGGTTCAAATACTCCACCATTTGCATCAAAAGCGGCTGCATAAAGAATCGTGTCTTCCATACCAAAAAAGTCTGAAATCTTTTCTTCTAAATATTTGTGAATATCCTGAGTACCACAAATAAACCGAACCGATGACATGCCGTAACCATGTGTTTCAAGAACATTTTTTGCCGCCTCAATAACCTTTGGGTGTGATGAAAGTCCCAAATAATTATTTGAACAAAAATTTAATACTTTTTCTCCACTATTTAATGTTATTTCTGCTCCTTGTGGAGTAGTAATAATTCTCTCGCTTTTATACAAACTTGCATCTTTAATAGTTTGTATTTCAGTTGATAAGAAATCTTTTAGTTTTCCGTACATGTTAATTAATTATTAAATTATTTTATTTTTTCACTAACCAATTAAGTAGCTAACTGTGTATAAACGTCACTTTTAACGGTTTGTAATTACATAATTGTATCATTGTATCATTGTATCATTGAATAATTGGATCATTGTATCATTGAACCATTGAATAATTGTATCATTGAATGATTATTCAAGATAAGTACCCTTAAATTCAATTACAATATCCTGAACAAGATTTGTTTCTATAATAATTTTTTCAGTAAATTCTCCTTTGTGTTCAATCCAATTAGAGTCAAGTGCAACTATAACAGTTGTTTGAGATTGCGGTTTTAGTTCTTTTTTTGACACAGAAACCTTATAACCCGTAGGAGTACTTAAATTTGTAATTTCTACACTCGTTTCTCTTTCATTAACTATTACAAATTTTTCCATCATTTGTGTTCCATTGTCAATATTTCCAAAATCAAAAATTTCTGGAATTTCAATTTCATTATTTTTAAGAACAATTGTATTAGACGAAAGTTGTGCAATAGTTTGAAAATTCGTTAATAAACTAATCAATATCAGTAATGTTAGGGTGTAAATTGTCTTCATGTTTATAAATTTTTAAAATTAAATAACTACAAATATTAAAAAATATTTTATAAATACAAAAAAAAATCATTATTTTATTGAAATATTAAATAAATATTTTTATATTTGCAAAAAAGTTGTTTCTATAATATTTGGCAAATTAAAAATAAAAATTTTAATTAACCACATAAATTACTAATTATAATTTGCAAAAAATGCAAATAGCTATATATGGCATAAATTTTGGCGACTCATTTAGTACTGCCATTTATAAAATCTTTGAAAAACTAAATAAAAATAGAGTAAAGATATTTATTTATAAACCGTTTTTTGATTTTATAGAAAATAATTTGTTCTTTACTCCAAAGATAAAAGGTGTGTTTACAGGAAATTCTGATTTACCAAAAAATACTGACTTAATGTTTAGTATAGGTGGAGATGGAACTTTTCTGAAATGTGTTTCATTGATAAAAAAAATTGATATTCCAATACTTGGAATAAATAGTGGAAGACTTGGTTTTTTAGCATATATTTCAAAAGACAAAGTAAATTTGGTTATTGACCAAATTATAAATGGAGATTATGTGATTGAACAACGAACTCTAATAAAAGTTTTTGGTACTCCAGATATTTTTTCTGATTTTAATTATGGATTAAACGAACTCACTGTTCAGAAAAAAGATTCAAGCTCAATGATATCAATAGATGTTTTTATTGATAAGGAGTTTTTAAACACCTATTGGGCTGATGGTCTAATCATTAGCACACCAACTGGTTCAACAGCATACTCTTTAAGTGTAGGAGGACCAATTGTAGCACCTGGTTCTAAGAATTTTGTTATTGCTCCAATAGCACCGCATAATTTAACTGTTAGACCAATTGTTGTTCCCGATAATTCTATTATTGAACTTAAAGTAAAAAGCAGAAGTGAGAATTTTCTTGCCGCATTGGATTTTAGATCTGAGGTTATTTCAACTGAAAGTAATTTAACGATAAAAAAAGCAGATTTTAAAGTAAAAATGATAAAGCCAAATAATATTAATTTTTATACAACCTTGCGTAACAAATTATTATGGGGACTTGATAGAAGAACAAAAGAGCAGTAAATGACAATTACGAATTGGTTTACACCTTATAATTCAATTACTTATAAGACACTTCGTTATATTAACAATATTTTTACAACATACATTAGTATAATTAAATTTATACATTAATTTTTAATCCAAATTTATTTTTTAATACTACTGACAAAACAAAATGCGATTTATTGCGTTCTTAGTAAAATGGTATTTTATTTGTCATTTCAACAAACACTTAACAAAACTATGAAAAGAATTACTTTATTAGCATTAGTGCTAACGATATTATTTTCTGTTACACAGGCTCAAAGAAGAGGAAAACCTTCAACGTCATTAGTTGTTTCGGTAGGTACAAACCATTTTATGGGTGATTTAGGAGGGGGAGCTGGTGATGCAGCACACTTTTTTGGTGTACGAGACATCGACTTTAATGCAACACGACCTACTTGGCAAGTAGCATACAGGTATAAATTTGCAGCCAAAAAGTATGAAGTTTTGAAATATTTCTCTGTAAGAGCAAATTTTTCTTATGCTTTCCTTAGTGGGAAAGACAAAAGTGCTGGACATGTTGGACGACAATCACGAAATTTAAGTTTCATTAATAATGTTTATTCTTTGTCGGGTCAAATAGAATATTATTTTATACCTGAAAAGGCACGTCCAAGACATGCTTTCAAGAGTTTGAGTAAATCACGAAATATTTCGGCATATATGTTTCTTGGTTTTGGAGGGTTTTATCATGCACCAATGGCACGCTTAGAAGGAGAAAAATTTGAATATTTACGTGCACTTGGTACTGAGGGACAGCTTGAACCAGGATTTGAATATGAGAGCAAAGTGCCAACAGGAGAAAATGGTACTGAATTTGAAACTTATGTTACACCTAAACCATATTCTCGTATTGCAATGTTGATAGCAGTAGGTTTTGGTGTAAAATATGATATAAACAGAAAATGGGCTGTAGGTTTAGAAATGTCAAACAGATATACCTCTTCTGACTACATGGACGATGCTCATGATAAATATTTTAATTACGATGATTTTTCGTCATTAAGTGCCACACAATCTGAATTTGCAGATAGACACTTAACTTATACTGAAGATGCAGTTGGAGAAACTGATCCTAATAAATATTTATCAGGAAAAACAATGAGAGGTAATCCAGATTATAATGATGCTTACATACTTACAATGATAACTGTTCATTATAAATTAAGTTCAAGTAGAAGACGTTCTGGTCCTAAATTCAAATCTTCGTGGTAGAAAACTCACAAACAACTTAACGTGCATTATTCATGAATTATACCATTACAAAACAGAACTAAGAATAAGTGAAAAATGTCAATAGAACACTTTAAAATTCTTAAAGTGTTTATGAGTACCCTATAATTAATTTATAACAGGTTTGAGAAGTACCTATACAAAAATTTTCACACAATTGCATTTCTTTAATTTGTTGGTTTATAGTCACATAATTGAATTATTATTTCATTGCTTAATATATAATTGTCGTTTTGGTATATTAAAAACTATAACATTTTTTAATTCTTAATTACTTATGAAAAAAATATTTTTGATTTCATTTTTGCTTATTTTCGTATATGTTGGAACACTAACGGCTCAAAAGACCGCTCATAGTGCAGAGGTTGGTCCATTCATTGGTACTTCTTACTATATGGGTGAGATAAATCAAACAAGATTATTTTATCAGCCAAGTTTTGCTTTTGGTGGAGTTTATCGACACAATATTGGAGAAAGAAAAGCTATAAGAATTGAAGCTACTTATGCAAAATTAAGAGGTGCCGATTCTAAATCAAAAAACACATATCAGTTAGAGAGAGACAAAGGTCCTTTTTCTTCAAATGTAGGTGATATTGCATTATTGCTTGAATTTAATTTTTTACCTTATGATAAACATCTTGGCACTCGAAAATATTACACACCTTATGTTTTGATTGGTTGTTCGTTTATTGTTATTCCTGAACCAAGGTATCCATTTGAGTTTGCAATTCCTTTTGGAGTAGGTTTTAAATATGCTCTAACTAAAAAAATGTCTGTTGGGTTTGAATGGACATACAGATATACTTTTACAGATAATTTAGATGAAATTGAAAAAGATAGTTTTGTTAGTACTTCGGATGGAGCAACTAAACAGATGTCTTACAATCCACATTTTGACATGTATTCTTTTGCAGGATTAGTATTTACGTATCAAATATTTAGAACAGCAAATGACTGTCCTTCTTTTTATTAATTTTACTTGCCTTTTAACCAATAAATTTAGGCATGTTTTACAGGTGTAAAACATGCCTAAATTTATTATAGTCCCTACAAAATAGTGTTGGTATGCTAAATTTTACTATATTTGCAAAAATATTTAAAATTTATTTCCTATGCACGAAAAAAAAATATTAATATATTGGTTAATAATGTGAATTTAAGGTTGAATTTTTAAGTCATTGTAAATCAATAGTATTTTGACAAGACTTTAATTTAGACACTAGTTTAGTAACTGAATATCAATGTTGAATATCAACCCTTAATTCGCATTAATAATGCTACTAAAATAGTTACTCATTTCATTAGGCATATTAAAACAAATAATTGACGATTTAAACTTGTTCTTTTTACTTCTTCAAAAAAATATGCAAATATCCTGATATTATTATAT
>JAOZTW010000890.1 GCA_029938985.1 Bacteroidales bacterium
TCAAAAAAAAACTGCAAAACCACTGACAACCAGCACAATGTTGTGTGCATTTTCATCAATCCGTTTGCTGTGTTTTATCATCTTTCGTATCTGCCACAAAAGAATGGCAAGTAAGATAATCAAGTTTTCAAACGAAGTGCAGAAAAATTGATTATCTTACTTGTCATTCTACTTGCGTTTATAAAAATCATTGGCTCGGCAAACAAATTTATCAAAACACACATAGCATTTTGTTTATTTATTGTCTGTTTTCTAATTGTTGAAATAATTTATATAAATCCGGATTTAAACATTTTTTTTGCTTGTTATTTTACTGAATTTTCTATAATCTCAATTTCTTCATTTGTTAGTTCGTAAAGTTCATAAACCATTCTGTCAATTTCTTTATCTGCTTGGTTTATTTGGCTTTGCAGTTCTTTTATTTTTTCTGTTGATGTATTAAAATATTCTCTCCATTCATTGTTTTCTGCTCCCAAATTTATTTTTACTTTTTTCTTTCGCAATTCTTTTTTAAATTCTTCGTATTCCAAATTTTGAAAGTTTTGTAATTTTTTGCTTAATTTTTCAATGCTTTTTTCTTCTTGTAGAGTATTTAAAAAATTGTCTTTTTCAGTTTGTAGCTCTTTATTTAGCGAAAGCATTAAATCTGCATTCTCAATGAAAGGTTGTTGGTTTATTATATTAATATCTTTGATGGGTATGTTTTTCCAATTGTCTGGATAAAAATCAATTCGTCCTTTGCTGATATATTTTATATAATATTTTATTAAAGATGAATTAATAATAGTTAAAATAAATTTTAAATTAAATCGTTCGGATGTTTTTTCAATATAATCTCTGCCAATATTAAGGTTTGAGTAATATTTTTTTATGTTTTTATTTGTTACATTCTGTAAATCTTTACCCAATATAGCCATTATTAGTGTGTTATCACAAATGTGTTCTTTATCAGAATATGTGGCAATTTTTTTTTGACGTGATAACAAAAGTTTTTCTGGATAATATAGTTCAGGAAATGTAGGTCTTACTAACCTGTTTGGACACCTTTTAGTATTCCACTCAACAAAAAGTTCATTTGAAATTATATAACGATTAATATATTTTCCTTCTGTATAAATTCTTGAATTTTTATCATTTTTTCTCTCTGATAACAAGTCGCTTTTTTTAAATTTATATTCTGTATCATTTTTATCACTGTTAAGCCTTAAACCATAACTTACAAAACAAATTTCCGATAATTTTATAGTGTTTTTTTTGTTGATTGTATAATTATAATTTTCATAATGATATTTATTTATTCCTGTCGTAGTTGGTAGCAATGATAATTCAGCAAGTTCTTTATGTAAAACCCTTTTTGTATTTGTTTTTGTATCTTGTTTTTTTACAAAAATCATTTTACTTTTAACTCCAACATTTTTAAAAACATATATATCAGGAAAGAAATTAATTTGATATAAAAAATATTTTTTTTCTATTAAATCAACAATTTTTGAACTATAATCCGCAATTCCTATTGTGTCAGGAATTATCATAGCAAATTTTCCTGTATCGGATAATAGATTAATTCCTATTTCTATAAATGGAATATATAAATCCCACATTTTGAATGCTGTTTTATAATTTATTTCAATAAATTTTCTTGAAATAATATCTTCATTGTCTCGTGCTTTAACATATGGCGGATTTCCAATAACCACATCAAAACCACCATTATCCATAATTTCTTTAAACTCAATATTCCAGTTAAAAGCCTTATCACCTGCAACTTCGGGGTCATCAATTAATGAATTTCCACATTTTATATTGTCGTTTAGGTTTGATAGTTTTCTATCTTTTCGGGCAGTTCGTAACCAAAGCGAAAGTTTTGCAATTTCAACACTTTCATCGTTTATATCAACGCCGTAAAGATTAT
>JAOZTW010000891.1 GCA_029938985.1 Bacteroidales bacterium
AAATACCGCAGTTTACTATTGTAAATGAGGATTTTAAAATAATTAAAATAACGCTATAATTTGCATGTATGAAAAATACCGTAATATGCAAATGTTTTTTGTCTTACATAATGAAAAAATAAACTCTCTAAAAAATGACGTTTATTTACAGCAATCTACTTACCATGTTTGACAGGTTAATCATTAATAATAAAAAAAACAATGTCAAGAATATTATCCATAGATTATGGGAAAAAAAGAACAGGAATTGCTGTTACAGACCCTTTACAAATTATTGCAACAGCTTTAAAAACAGTTGAAACAAAGAATTTTTTTTTATTCTTAAACAAATATTTAAAAACCGAACAGGTAGAAGAAATAGTTGTTGGTCACCCAAAACACACCAATAATAAAGATGCTGAAATAATGGAAGAAATAAGATTTTTTGTAAAAAAAATTAACAAAATGTTTCCTAATATTAAAACAAATTTTTACGACGAAAGATATACTTCAAAAATGGCAGTTTTTACCATGGTGCAAGCAGGTTACAAAAAAAAAACTCGCAGAAAAAAAGAAAATTTAGACAAAATTAGTGCTACAATTTTATTGCAAAATTATTTAGAATATAAAAACAATAAATTAATTTAAAAATTATGAAAACTCAAACTTCAAAAGTGAATTTAAAAAAATTATTAACAGGAAGTGCTTATATAATGTTCGGCATTTTAACTGTTGTTTTTGTAGTATATTTATTTAGTTCATCAAAAACAGAAAAACAAGACGAAGACCCTGTGTATCAGAAAGAAATGAACGCCAAATATGCAGTATATGTACCTGTTATACCAGATGCAATAGATTTTGCAGGTGAAAAAATACCTATAGAATTAATAGACGTAAGAGAATCGCTTGATTACGAAATATTAAAAGTAATGTTTTGGCATTCAGAGGAAATATTACATATAAAACGTTCTCGCAAGCTATTTCCAATTATTGAACCTATTTTGGCAAAAAATAATATTCCAGATGATTTTAAATATCTTGCTGTTGCAGAAAGTGGTTTAAGAAATGTTGTTTCGCCTGCTAAAGCACACGGATATTGGCAGTTTTTGAAAGAAACAGGAAAATCTTATGGACTTGAAATTAACTCCGAAGTTGATGAACGTTACGACCTCGAAAAATCAACCGAAGCGGCTTGCAAATATTTGCAAGACGCATACGATAGATTTGGTAGCTGGACACTTGCTGCGGCAGCCTACAATGCAGGACAAGGACGTATAAAAAATAATTTGAAAGACCAAAATGTGGATAACTATTATGATATTCTGTTAAACAAAGAAACTGGTAGATACGTTTATCGTATTGTAGCACACAAACTTATACTTTCAAATCCTCGAAATTATGGCTTTGTTTTTAGAGACGAAGATTTATACAAACCTATTGAAACATCTTTAATAGAGGTGGACTCTACAATTGCTGATTTTGTTCAGTTTGCAAAAGAACATAATACAAATTACAAAATTTTTAAAAGAATAAATCCATCTTTACGCAAAAAAACACTTACTAACAAAGAACGAAAAACGTATTATATTCACATTCCAACAGAGACAGGAAGAATTTTTAAAAAGGATTAGTGCAAAATTAAAAATAGTAAACGGTTTTTTATCTGTAGCCACATACTTTATGTGGTTCCATTTTGTTTCGGATAAGGCTACCAAAAAACGTTATAATCAGTTAAAAAAGACAAAATAAATTAAATTTACTATACAGATACTCAGCTATTTAATATAAATTTATTATTTTTTAATAAACTAAGTAGTCGTTTATTTTTTGAAAATATTTTTTTTGTATTAATTTTGCTGTTTCTTAAAACTAATTATAGATTAAGGCATATTAAAATAAATAATTAACCAATTTAAGCGATGTTATTTTTAT
>JAOZTW010000276.1:0-5855 GCA_029938985.1 Bacteroidales bacterium
AATCTGTTGGTTTATAAGCACACTATTGTATCATTGAACCATTGAATAATTGTATCATTCCTTATGAGTATTACTAATTATGCAAAACTAATAAAAAAGATTGTTATTCAAAATAATTTAAAGTTTTATAACCTCCTTCTTTTAAATATCTATCTTTTTTCATTTCTTTTAAATCGCTGTTTACCATATCTTTAATCAGTTCTGCCAAAGTGTATTCTGGCTCCCAGCCAAGAAGTTTTTTTGCCTTAGAAGCATCGCCAATCAAAAGTTCTACTTCGGTAGGACGAAAATATTTTGGGTCAACCTCCACAACTACATCTCCTTTTTTCAGATGTTTATACAAATCTTTGTACTTTGGGTTTCTATCTGTTTTTTCTACAATACCTTTTTCATCAGTATTTTTACCTTCAAATTTAATTGTAACTCCAACTTCGTTAAATGCCATTCTTACAAATTCTCTAACTTCGGTAGTTATGCCAGTTGCAATCACAAAATCGTCTGCTTTGTCGTGCTGAAGTACTAAGTACATAGCTCTTACATAATCTTTTGCATGTCCCCAATCTCTTTTTGCCGACATGTTGCCAAGATATAATTTTTTTTGCATTCCCAACACTATTTTGGCAACTGCTCTTGTTATTTTACGAGTTACAAAAGTCTCTCCTCTAATTGGCGACTCGTGGTTAAACAAAATACCATTTGAAGCATACATTCCATAAGCTTCTCTATAATTTACCGATATCCAGTAAGCATACATTTTTGCAACCGCATAAGGACTGCGAGGATAAAAAGGTGTTTTTTCTGTCTGTGGCACTTCTTGCACATCGCCATAAAGCTCACTTGTAGATGCTTGATAAATTTTCACTCTCTTGCTCATATCCAAAATTCTTACAGCTTCTAAAATCCTAAGAGTTCCAATACCGTCTGCATTTGCAGTATATTCTGGTGTGTCAAAACTAACTTTTACATGGCTCATTGCGGCAAGATTATAAATTTCGCAAGGTTGCACTTCTTGAATAATACGAATAAGATTTGTAGAGTCAGTTAGGTCTCCATAGTGAAGCACAAAATTTCGGTTTTCAACATGTGGGTCTAAATATAGATGGTCTATTCTTGCAGTGTTAAAAAGCGAAGAACGACGTTTTAAACCATGTACAATATAGTTTTTCTTTAAAAGAAACTCAGCAAGATATGCACCATCTTGTCCTGTAATACCTGTAATTAATGCTATTTTTTGTTTACTCATTATATTTAGTTAGTTGTTAGTGGTTAGTTGTTAGTTTTTTAGTTGTTAGTGGTTAGTGGTTAGTTGTTAGTGATGTAACTAACCACTAACCACTAACAACTAATAACTAATCCTGAACTCTTTTTCCTTTTACATATTTTATTTGTATTAACATTTTTCCACTTTTATCATATTTTGTAAAAGTGCCATGCAAATCTCCATTTTTATATTTCTTTTGGCTTTTCAATACTCCGTGCTGATACCATTCTTTCCAGCTACCGTTTTGCAATCCTTTTTTATAATTCTCTTCTCTAACTTTTACTTCTCTATGAAAATAAAACCATGTACCATTTTTTTCTCCATAATAATAACTACCCTCAATACATTTGTTCCCTTCTAAATCAAACGAATGATATTCTCCATTTCTTATATCATTTTCATAATTAACTATTAGTTCCTGTTTTCCTTTTTCGTTGTAATATGTTGCCAAACCATTTTTCAGATTATCTTTATAGAAAATAATATTATTTTTCTCTCCATTTTCATGCCATGCCTCCCATTTTCCGTTCATTAATCCATAAACAAAACTACCTATCAATTCCTCAGTACCATCTTCGTAGTATCGTTTCCATTCTCCTTCTTCTTTTCCATTTTTATAATTACCTGTATAAAAAACTTGTTTGTTCTCAAAATAAACAGTCCATAAACCATTTTTTTTATCATTATCATAATTTCCTTTTTTCCAAACCACAGCATTTTCATACCACCAAGTCCATTCGCCAGTCATTTTTCCATTTTTATAATATCCTTCATTTCCTTTTGTTCCATTTTCTTGATAATAAACCCACAAACCGTCCTGCAAGTCGTTTTTAAACCCTCCTTCCATATCCTTTTGCCCATCTCTCAAATACCAAACTGCTTCATCATTTTTAATATCATCTGTATAATTAATTGCAGATTCTAATTGTCCGTTTTTAAAATACCGTTTGTGAGTTCCGTTTTTTTTATCATTCTTGTAGTTTGTTTCCAAATAAACATCGCCAGTTTCATAAAAATAAATCCAAGTACTATCTTTTAATGAATTTTTAAACCGTCCCTCTACAATCTTAACTCCCTCGGTGTTCCACTGTTCCCACTTTCCGTTTTCATAACTACGTTTGTATTGCAATTCACCTGTGTTGTACCAACATATCCAATCGCCCGATTTTTCTCCATTTTTATAATTTCCTTTTTTAAATATTTTATTATCAAAATAATACGATATCCACAAACTATCTTTTATTCCATTTTTATAAAAACCATCTTCCAACACAATGCCATTGTCTGAATATTCCAAATAATGCCCATTGCCATTTGCAACAGTCGGCTGTCCTTTTGGTGTCCAGGCGTTTACAATATGCACTGAGTCGTTGTTGTAATAATATTCCTCTCTTATTTTTTGCCCTGCACTATTCCAATACGTCCAAAGACTATCTTTAATATCGTCTTTATAATATCCTATCATATATTCAGTTCCGTCTTCATACCATTTTGTATATTTGCCCTGAAATTTCTCATGAATACTTGTTCCCTCATTTTTTTTATTTCCATTTTCATAATAATAAGTTACAATTCCCTTATAATAACCATTATGAAAATTTGCTACTTGATACAAAACTCCAGATTGGGTATAAAATTCCCAAACACCTTGCTTTTGTTCGTCTTTAAGCATTCCTTTACTTTCCAATTTTTTGTTTTTCCAATAATTTTCAACCATCTCTTGCGACATTGCAGAAAGTGCTATTATTGAAAAAAATAAAATAAATAAACTTTTTGTGATTGTTTTCATTAGATTTTTATTTAATTTGCTGTATAATTCCTTTTATAAAACGCAAAAATATAAATAAAAATGGAAAAACTGTTTACCGATTTCCCAAAAATAAGTACACAAGAATGGAAAGAGCTTATTAACAAGGATATTAAAGGAGTAAGTTTTGATAAAAAACTTGTATGGAAGACTATTGAAGGACTAAATATTGAACCTTTCTACACAATTGACGACCTTAAAGAGACCAATTTTTTGGAGAATAAAATTGGAGAATTTCCTTTTGGTAGAGGCAATAAAACAAAATCTAACGATTGGTTAGTGGTACAGGACATTATTGTAAAAGATATTGAAAAAGCAAATAAGAAGGCTCTAAATATTTTGGAGAAAGGTGTAGATGCTGTGAAATTTGTTTTTGAAAAAGAATTTAATCTTGAAAAAAATCAGTTTTCGCAACTCCTTGCAGGCATAGATTTAGAAAATACAGAAATTAATTTTTCGGCAGAAAGCAAAATTGAGGATTGCCCTACACTACTTATAGATGAAGCCAAAAAACAAAATATTGAAAGCAGTGAAATCAAAGGTTCAATATCCTACGACCCGCTTAGCAAGGCTGTTTTGACTGGTAATCTTAATAAATGGGACAAAAAAAAGTTTTTACAAGTTTTAGAATTTGCTAATATTTTACCTAATTTTGGCTTAATAAATATAAATATTCTTAATTTTGCAAATGCTGGAGCTACTGCGGTTCAGCAACTTGCTTTTGCTATTAGTATAGCAAGCGAGTATATGACTTGTATTACAGACAATAATTACAGAGTTGCCAAAAATATAAGATTTTCGTATGCCGTTGGTTCAAGTTATTTTATTGAAATAGCTAAATTTAGAGCTTCTCGTTATTTGTGGAGCAAAATAATTGAGGCTTTTGTGCCTGATGATTTAAATTTGGCAAAAACAAAAATTTATGCTACCACATTTCGCTCAAACAAAACAATTTACGACCCACATGTAAACATGCTTCGCACAACAACCGAAGCTATGTCGGCAATAATTGGCGGTGTTGACGCACTCACAATTGAACCTTACGATGCTGTTTTTGCTAATGCAAACGAATTTTCGGAGCGTGTGGCACGTAATCAGCAAATTATTTTAAGAGACGAAGCATACTTAGATAAGGTAGTTGATATTAGTGCTGGCTCGTTTTATATTGAAAATCTAACTGCTTCGTTAATAGAAGCTGCTTGGAGTTTGTTTCTCGAAATTGAAGAAAAAGGTGGCTATATAAAATGCTTGGAATCAAATTTTATACAAACATTGATTGCAGACACAAACAAAAAAAGAGATTTTTTGATTGCCACAGGTCGTCAATCAATTTTGGGAACAAATATCTATCCCAATCAAAACGAAAAAGTTGATAATATAGAGCCTTTACTAAATATAAATAATAAAGAACAACATGATTTTGAGGCAATAAAAATGTATCGTGGTGCGGAGGTTTTTGAAAAACTAAGACAAAAAACACTACAGGCTAACAAAACATACAAAGTATTTTTGCTAACCTACGGAAACCCTGTAATGCGAAAAGCAAGAGCCGATTTTTCGGAAAACTTTTATGCAGTAGCTGGTTTTAAAATAATTAATAATACTGGTTTTGAAACTATTGAGCAAGGAATTGAGGAAAGTATAAAACAAGACGCAGATATTGTAGTGCTTTGTAGCTCCGACGATTCTTATGTTGAAATGTGCGAAGTAATTAATAAATCGGCTATTAATAAAATTATTGTAGTAGCAGGTTACCCAAAAAATGCTAAACAGTTAGAACAGCTTGGAATAGAAAATTTTATACATGTAAAATCTAATTTATTGGAAGAGTTACAACAAATACAAAATAAACTGATAACTGAATAAAGAATTTTAAATAAATAAGTTAGGAAACTGTGCTTTTATTAAAACAGCCAACTAATTTGATAGTTTCTGAACTTATTGTTTTCGGCTATCCGTTTAAAGTTGTACAATAATATTACGACTACACGTTTAAAGTGCGACAAATGAACCACGCCAGTCAGGTGTTTTTCACCTTACTGCATTGGCGACATCAGTCAGGTGGAAAACACCTGACTGGCGTGATTCATTTGTCCCACTTTACGTGGGTAGCCTCATTACTGATAAATTATTATTTTTGATGTTTTTTCATTTAATCCCTCAAAAACTTTTATTAAATAACTTCCTTTTTGAAAATTAGTAATATCTATTTGATTAAACTGTTGTATTTTATCAGTAAAAATAATTCGTCCGTTTATGTCGTATATTTTTATGTCCATAAGTTGTGAGTTGTTATTTTTGATGTAAATAATACCGTTACTTGGATTTGGATAAATCATAATTTCATTATTTTCCAAATTAGAAACATTTGTAATATCGTTGTCTTCAATTGTAATTATTGCTTGACTTGTACCAAGTGTAGCCGTTTGAACATTCACCAAATTTAATTCAAATGTTTCTGGTTCTTCTATATTACTGTCGTCTGTAATTGTAATTTCTATGGTTTTATCATCTGCATTTCCATCTGCCCAATCTAATGTTGTTGTGCTAATTTCTGTATAATCACTTCCTGCTGTTGCAGATAAATCTTCTGTTGCATAATCTACCGAAACGTCTCCGTCTGTTCCGCCTGTTCGTTCTACAATTACGCTAACCGTTGCAGTTCCTTCTGTTACTGAATATATTGCCGATTTTAGGGCAATTGTTCCATGATTTGCTACATCGTTATCATTAATTGTAATTATTGCTTGACTTGTACCAAGTGTAGCCGTTTGAACATTCACCAAA
>JAOZTW010000276.1:5955-6841 GCA_029938985.1 Bacteroidales bacterium
GATAAATCTTCTGTTGCATAATCTACCGAAACGTCTCCGTCTGTTCCGCCTGTTCTTTCTACAATTACGCTAACTGTTGTTTCTCCTTCTGTAACTGAATATGTTGCCGATTTTAGGGCAATTGTTCCATTAGAATACTCATAAGCGCCAATACAAGGAGGGGTGTTTCTTGTATTACCCTCAATATCTGTTGTAATAGAATTAATAGTAATTCCTGTACCAATTGCGGGACTAATCTCTTGCAAATGAAAATTTGGTTCACTTACAAATAGTGGGTCTTGCGAAATTGAATTTAGGTCGTATGAATAATTATTTTGCCATAGGGTTAACGGATAGGCTATTCGTGAACTTTCGCTAACTTTTATACGAAAATAACTTGTTTGCCAACTACCAAAAGAAAGATTATTATCTGACATCAAATTAATATCAGCTAAAAGGCTTTCGAGAACACCATAACATATAAAAAAACCACCTCCGTTTATTATCAATATATTGTTTTTTAATTCAAGTTCAATATCAATATTATTAGGATTGTCAATATAAATATTATTTATTTTCTCCTCCAATTTTTCCATTGTTTCATTGCTTTTTGTTCCGTATATTCTAACAGTATTAAAATTTATTTTAGAAAACCTAACTTCCTCAGCAACTATACCTTTGATATGATATTTTAGAGCATCACTTTCCAAATTAATCACATTATTATTAATGTTTACTGCATCTTTAACTTTTGTATAAATTCCTTTTATTTGAATGCCGTCTTCTTGTTCAATATTTTTATCATTTTTTAAATATATATTATTTTTTATTATATTAATATTATCTGTAAAATCTGTATTTTTAACAATATAAATACCATTTAAGTAATCTTGTGTTGATATTGAGC
>JAOZTW010000277.1 GCA_029938985.1 Bacteroidales bacterium
GGCAATATAGCCCTATTTTTTATTAACCAACACTGTTATGTAGGGACTACCAGAATAAGAGCAGAAAAAATTGCGGAAAATTCAATGGCTACAATTGGCAAACTACGATATTCTAAAATGGGTGTGTTTCAAATAATTGCACAAAATTCTAACGAAAACTATACTTGGGGGGGAGCTTTTAATACTCCTTCAAAAACAAAAACAGCAACAATTACAATTAAACTTCAGTTTGGAATAAAACAAAATAAATTTTTTGGTTTAGGTGTAGGAAAATAAAAAATCAAATATTAATTTCAATTAAATAAAAAAAATGAAAAAGACATCAATATTAATTTTATTAGTTTTAGTAACACAGCTTATTTATGGACAGGAAAAGTTTTGGGTAATTTTTAAAGACAAATCTGGAACAAATTTTAATCCTTATGAATATTTTGACCAAAAAGCAATAGATAGGAGAATAAACTCAGGAATTCCTATTTGTGACTCAACCGATTTTCCTGTAAATGAGCAGTATATTAATCAAGTTTCGGAAATGGTAGAAGAAGTAACAACTACAACACGTTGGTTTAATGGTGTTGCAGTTTGGGCTACAGCAGAGCAAATTGATGAAGTGAAAAAATTGAAATGTGTTAGTTATACTCAAAAAATTTATTTGCAAACATGTATTGCAAGCATAGAATATGACAGCAGTTTAAGTTCTTATGATGCAGATTTGCTTATAAATCAACTTAAAGTAATGGAAGGGAGCAAATTTAAAGAAGCAGGTTTAGATGGCACAGGAATGAGAATTGCAATATTTGATACAGGATTTCCAGATGTAGATATAGTTCCTGTATTTGAGCATATTAGAGCAGATAATAGAATTATTAAAACATGGGATTTTACTACTAAAAACGAAAATGTTTATCATGCAAATCATCATGGAACTATGGTAATGTCGTGCATAGCAGGCATGCTGGGCAACAAACAAATAGGACTTGCTACTGGTGCAGAGTTTTTGCTTGCCAGAACAGAAGTTGCAGCAGAACCTTTTTCGGAAGAAGAAAATTGGCTTGCAGCTGTTGAATGGGCTGATAAAAATGGTGCTGACCTTGTAAATAGTTCACTTGGTTACACTAAGCCTCGCTATTTTCCTCATCAAATGGACGGAAAACATACTTTTGTTGTTAGAGCAGCCGATTTAGCTGCCGAGAAAGGTATTCTTGTACTTAATGCCATGGGAAACGATGGAGATGCAAACTGGAAGTTTGTTGGTACACCAGCTGATGCTGAGAATATTTTAAGCATTGGGGGGACAAATCCAAGCACTGGTTATCACACCTCGTTTAGTTCGTTTGGTCCAACTGCCGACAAAAGACTGAAACCAAATGTAGTTGCCTTTGGTCATGCAATTGTGGCTACCGAAGATGGTTTAGAACAATCGCAAGGTACTTCTTTTTCTACGCCACTTGTAACAGGTTTTGCTGCATGTGCTTGGCAATCAAAACGAAGCTTGACAAACATGGAAATGAAATCAGAAATAGAACATTCAGGAAATTTGTTTCCTTATTTTGATTATGCACATGGATATGGTGTTCCGCAGGCAAGCTATTTTACCAACGAAAAACAAACAGATATTGATAGCACTTTTAGTTTTGATATTGATAATGGATATTTGATTGTGAATGTGAAAGAAACTTATATTGATGAAGCAATGGAGAGCAGAAATTATTTATACTATCATGTTGAGAACATGGAGGGATATCTTGATAAATATTTATTAATTGACGTTTATCAGCAAGAAGCACATAAAATTGAATTAAACACTTTGGATAAAGGCTCAATTATTAGAGTACACTACAAAGGATATACTCAAGAATATACGGTAAATTAGATGATAAAGAAAATAAAAAATAACATATTATAATAAATTTTGTAAATTTGCTTTTTCACTAAAGGGTTCTCCTAAAAACTCAAAAATCTTAAAAGTTGTGTTTACTTCTGTAAATAAGTATTTTAATGATTTTGTATGACGCAGAGTTTTGGTTTTTTAGGTGTACCCTAAAGCAAAAATAACAAATAGTTTTTAGTTATTTTTTCTTTCTCACTAAGAACATAAATTATTTATGTTCTTATATTTTTTGTGTCAAAAATTAATAATTCAGTGTTTTTTACTATCAAAAATAAATAATAATAATTCAACAAAAACTTTAAAAACAACAACATGATTGAAAAAAATTATAATGAGTCGTTAGTAAAAAAAGATTATAGTGCAAAAGAATTACTCAAAATTATTTT
This sequence comes from Bacteroidales bacterium, assembly GCA_029938985.1. Taxonomy (GTDB): domain Bacteria; phylum Bacteroidota; class Bacteroidia; order Bacteroidales; family JAOZQN01; genus JAOZQN01. Next base: position 2,278 of record JAOZTW010000277.1, read on the forward strand.
TGAATTAGAAGAGGAAATAGATTTAGGAAGTGTTAGTTTATACCACGAATTTCCATTATATCCTTTGGAAACAGAAGATACCGCTTCAAAAGCTCACATTCTTTTTGTTAGTAGTAAATATGGTGTGATAATTTTTCAATGTATTAATTTTATTAACAAAATAGAAATTAATGAGTTCTCAGATAAATTAGAACAAATTGATAGTATTTTATACTCCAAAATTTTAAGAGATGCTAAAAGGTTGAAAAAAGGAAACCGTAATTTAATTATCGAAATAACCTCTGCATTCTTTTTTTTAAATTACAAAAATAAATTAAACAATGAAAAATTAAATTATAAATATATTCAAAATAAAACAGAACTTAAAAATTTAATTTTAAATAATAAAAAAGAAGAATTAACAGCGAAACAACTTACAGATTTAATATCTACAATTGAGGGAGCTAAAGGTATAAGTAAACCTATAAAAAGAAAAATAAAAATAAAAAATTCAAAAGGTGCAATTTTAGAAGCGATAGAAACAGATACTTTTGAATTTGATAAAGAACAAAAAAGAGCCGCCTTATTTACGATAGATGGCGCTCAAAGAATAAGAGGTTTAGCTGGTTCGGGTAAAACTGTTATATTATGTATGAAAACTGCACTTATTCACCTACAAAATAGTGAAGCAAAAATTTTATATACTTATTTTACCAAAGCCTTATTTGATTATATAAAACACTTAATAACTAGATTTTATAGACAGTTTGCAGAACGAGATCCAGACTGGAACAAAATTAATATCATGCACGCATGGGGTGGCAGAACAATTGAAGGTGTTTATTTTAATGCTTGTATATACAATAATTACAGACCTTTAACATTTCACCAAGCTCGTCAAAATAGCGATAATCCGTTTGATTATATATGTACAGATATAATAAAAAACAACTTAAATGAACAATATGACTATGCTCTCTTAGATGAAGCACAAGATTTTCCAAAGTCTTTTTACAAATTATGTAGAAAAATAACAAGAAAAAATAGAGTTATTTGGGCATACGATGATTTTCAAAATATATTAGATATAAAACTACAAAATGAAAAAGAAACTTTTGGTAAAAATAAACAAGGTGAATATTATATTAATTTTTCAAAAAAAAATAATGATTTACAAGATTTAGTACTATTTAAGTGTTATAGAAATCCGAGGAAATTACTATTAACAGCTTTTGCAATAGGATTGGGAATATATAATAAAATAAATAATAAACAAAAAGTAATTCAAAGATTAGAAAACAACGAACACTGGGAAAGTTTAGGTTTTAAGGTTGAGAAAGGAAATTCTGAAACAGGATGCGAAATGATTATCAGTCGTCCTAAAATAAATAGTACTGAACTAAAAAATAAATATTTAGAAGATGCAATAGTAAAAATTGAAGTTTGTGAAAATTTGGAGGCAGAATGTAAATTTATTGTTTCAGAAATAAAACAAGATATTGAACAAGAACTAAATCCTGAAGATATTTCAATTATTTGTTTAGACGATAGAAATACAACTACATACTTTGAAGCTATCGCCAACTATTTAGATAACGAAAAAATAAAATATTGGAATTTACAAAAAGCACCAAATAGTAATAAAATATTTAATGTAAAAAATCATGTTACATTATCAACTATATACAAAGCTAAAGGAAACGAATCTGGTAGTGTTTATTTATTAGGAATAGATTCTGTTTTTTTGCAAAAAAATGACGAAATAAACAGGAATAAATTATTTACTGCAATGACACGTAGTAAAGCATGGGTAACACTTACGGGGGTAGGTGACAGTGTTAAGTTATGTAAACAAGAATTTGAAGAGCTTGAAAAAAACAAATACAAATTAATTTTTAAACAACCAAGTGAACAAGAAGTAAAAATGATAAAACAAGACATAAATAAGAAACAAGCTTTAATGAATACTCTGGAACGGCAAGCAATAGCAATAAGCAAGACATCTGGAAAACCGATAGAAGAAATAAAGCAAACCTTAAAAAAAGAATTTTATGATAAATAAATATAACTTTAACAGAAACTTAAATGAAGTAGAATATTTGCTAAAAAAAATAAAATTTTTACGACAAAGAGGCATCAAAATACTTCATACAGATGGCGTTTCTGATGCGTTTAAAAAAGCATCGCAAAAAATTAATTATTTTAATACTTATAATATTGGTTTACAAAATCTTGATTACGATTTTCTTTTCTTTGATCAATCATATCTACAGTTTTCTTTTGAAGTTAATCTGAATAAAAAATTGCCAAAATTGAGATATGCCTTTTATCAAAATCCTCAGGAATTTAAAACATATTTTGATTATTTAGAATACCTTAAGACAGAACAAATAATTGATAACAATGATACTTACAATAATATTGGAGATATTTTTCAAGAAGAATACGAACAATTTTTAACTGAATCTCAATTAAACACAAGCAGTATTCCTATAAGATACGATTTAGATATTGACAACTATAAAGAACTCCTTCATTCTGCCTCACATTTACATATAGGATATGCAAATGATATAAGGATACCTGTTAATAAAATAGTTACACCAGTTCAATTTACATTGTTTGTTATCAAACATTTATATTATCATAAATGGAAAACATTATTAGAAAATGAAGAATTTGTAAAAAAAAATATATTATTTTTCAAAAAAAACAATAATATACTTGAAAATGAATACTGGAAAGATATTGAAAAAAATGAATTATACTTAATATAAAATTTAGATAAAATGAATAATATTGAAAAAGCAAAACAGTTTTATAATCAAGCTATTGATTTTTATGAAAATGGAGATTATGAAAATGCAAAACTAAATTTTGGAAAAGCTATTGAAATAGATTCTTTAAATTCAAAAACTTATTTTAACCTTTCTGTTTTATTAACCGAACATTTTCAAGAATATGAAAAGGCAAAACTTTATTATAAAAAAGCTATTGAATTAAATCCAACTTTTGTAGATGCTTATTTTAATCTTGCGGTTTTACTAAGTGAACATTTTAAAGAATATGAAAAAGCTAAATATTATTTTGAAAAAACAATTGAAATAAAACCAGACTTTGAAGCCTATTATAAGATTGCTATATTATATTATAGAATATTTAATAATAAAGAAAAAGCTCAACAATATTTTCTTGAAGCAATTAATATTAAACCAACAATACATATAGAAAAGCCAATAAATGAACTACTTGAAATAAAAGAAACTTTTATTTCAAATATTTATATAAAAAACATTTTCCATTTAAATAGCATTAAGATAAATATAGATACGGAAAAAAAGCATTTATTTATTACAGGTAAAAATGGTAGTGGCAAAACAAGTGTGCTGAAAGAAATGGAAAACGAACTGCAAAATATACTTGAAATGCCAATAAATAATCTTTTTGAAGAGTTGGAAAAAAGTAAGTTGTTAAATAAGAAAAGCTATAATCTAAAAATTGGTTTTATTGATAATTTTCTTGATTTACGATTAAAATATGAAACAAATAATTTTGAAGTTGTTTTTCTTAATGATGAGCGAAAATTTAACCCTGCAATACCTAATTTTATTGAAAACATAAATTTAAAAACAAAATACCTTCCAAAAATAAATGTTAGTAAAGATTTTATTAAATATCTTATTCATAGAGATTATATGATGAAGTCAAACCAAAAGAAAGATAATATTGAAGAATTATTTGAAAAAATATTAGAAATATTAAAATCTGTTTTTAACGAAAAAGATTTGGAAATAAATATAGAAGTAGAAAAATTAAATATTTATATAAAATTACCAAACAGACCAAAATTTAATTTTAACCAATTAGCCTCAGGATACTCGGCAATACTAAAAATAATTTTTGAATTATTATTAAGAGTGGAAAGAAAACCGAATAAATCAAACACCGAAGGAATAGTGATGATAGACGAACCAGAAGTTCATTTACATATAGAATTGCAAAAAAAAATTATGCCAATGTTGATAAAAATGTTTCCTAATATTCAGTTTATTGTAGCTACACATTCTCCATTTATATTAAATTCTATCTCTAATGCAGTGGTTTATGATTTGGAAAAACAAATAAGGACAAATGATTTTTCAACAATTTCATATTCGGGAATTGTAGAATATTATTATAATGAAAAAGAATTTTCAAATATAATGAGCAATAAATCGGAATGCTATTTACAACTTGTTGAAAAATTTGAACAAGGAAATCTGTCGGAACAAGAAGAAATTGAATTGGCTGAATTGGATATAAAATTAGGTGAACTGTCGCCTATTTTATCTACTGATATTTATTCTAAATATAGAACTGCTCATAAAAAATTAGAGGAATAATGCTAAACATACAAAATACTACTAAAGTAGATACTGAAATAAGTTACAAGTCAAATGAATTAATAAAAGAAGACGCAGAATTACATAAATTCAAAAAATACAGGCATTTATCATAAATGCTAAAAAGTAGTTGACACTTTTTTGTTCTTTAAAAACCTTATTTTTTATTTAAAACCTTAGTAGAAAAA
>JAOZTW010000278.1 GCA_029938985.1 Bacteroidales bacterium
CTTTAATTCTAATATTTCAAAAAAAGCCTTGAACTTGACACTCGTGAAAAACGCCAACTAATTTATACAAAATTAAAAAAACTATTATTTAACGATTTTGGCAACTCAAATAAACTAAGATATAGCTACTTATCAATATATTATATTTGATAAGTGTGGTAGGTTATCTAATTTTTTGTGGGTAGCCACAATTCCTAACTATCAACATGAAAATAAATTTTATTGTAATTGGCAAGTCAACAAAATACATAACAGAAGGAATTGTTGAATACAAAAAACGACTTCGAAAATATGTAAAATTTGAAATAATAGAAATACCTGCATTAAAAAACACTAAAAAATTATCAATAAAAGAGCAGAAAAATAAAGAGGCACTTTTATTAAAAAGTTATCTTGAAAAAAGCAATAATAATTTTTTATTAGACGAAAATGCAAAACAATACAGCTCGGTAGATTTTGCCAAAATGCTTAAAAATAAAATGATAAGCGGACAAAAAAATATTAATTTTATTGTAGGAGGTCCTTATGGTTTTGCCGACGATTTACTAAAAGGAAAACATCAAAAAATATCATTATCAAAAATGACATTTACGCATCAGATGATTCGCTTGTTTTTTGTGGAACAAATATATAGAGCAATGACAATAATAAAAGGTGAACCATATCATAACAACTAACCACTAACAACTAACCACTAACCACTAATTTGAAAAAATATTTACACATATCACGTTACTTGATACTTGCTATTACATTCTACATCACAGCTTTGGTGGTAGAAAAAAGCAATATGAGAATGAAGACTTTTAAAATGGAGGTTGGAAGTATAGAAAAAATACTTCACAACAAAGAAAAAGAACTTGATACTTATATTGAAAATTTTGCTACAGCAATTAAAAGTCCAATAAAAACAAAAAATAATTCAAAAGAATTGCTGTTTTTTGACATTGATTATGAGGAATTAGATAAAGAAGGTTTTTCAATTTTAATTTATAAAAATGATAGTTTGAAATACTGGTCTAATAACCTTATTGAATTAAGTGAAACATATTCTAATTCAAAATTGAACGAAAGAATTTTAGAAGGTAAAACATCAATTCATGCAATAACAAATTTAAAGGTTGACGAATTTATTATTGTTGGACTAATAAAACTAAAAAATACTTTTGAATACAAAAATAAATACCTCAAAAATGATGTTCTTGCCGATTTTGGACTTCCCGAATATATTGACATCTCAAAAATTCCACTCTCACATGGATTTGATGTAAAAGATAAAAACAACGAATATATATTTTCTCTTGTTCCCGACGATAACGTTAGAACAGAACAAGAACTTGCTTATTTACTGGGACTTTTGTATATTCTCAGTGCATTATTTTTATTGCTTTTTATTAGTACCACAATCGAAGTTATTAGACAATCCGAACATTCAAATTGGTGGATATTTGTAATTCTGTTAGGAGTTGTTTTAATAAAATATGTAATGTTGAAATACAAATTACCAAGAAATGCCTACTCGCTACCGTTGTTTGATTCCCAATATTATGCCTCATCATTTCTTTATTCATCGCTTGGCGATTTTATAATTAATAGTTTACTAATAGCATTTTTACTTTATCATTTATTGATTTTTGCAGATACACTTTTTATTAAAAAAATTATTCCAAAACAAAATAAGGTAATAAATTTAATTTCGGGTATATTAGGATTTAATTTAATATTTTTCTTCTTTTTTATAATTCACAAATTATTGAAAAGCTTGATAATTGATTCCAAAATTTCTTTTGAAATATATAATGTTTTAAGTTTAGATTTATTCAGTGTTTTTGGTATTATAATATTTATTCTGTTAATTTCTGTTTACTTATTTCTAAATTTCAAAATATTTTTACTTCTTAGTAAATTAATTGAATTCAAATTTTTTATAATATATTTTCTAATTAGTATAATTCCTTCCTTACTTTATATTTTTATTTTTAATAGTGGAATAGAATATTATTCAATACTTTTTGTGCTTGTAACTGTTTTTATTACAGCTTTTACTATCTATCGAGAGCAAATACAAAAATATTATATATTTGCAATAATTGCCTTTTTTACAACACTTTTTATTACTACATTTATTACCTCAACAGTAAGTTTGAAACAAGATGAGAAAAGCAAAGTTACCGCCACAAAACTTATTGACGAACGAGATGCTATTGCTGAATTGTTGATTTCTGATGTGAAATTGGAGATTAAAAAGGACGAAACAGTAAAAATGTATATTAGCGACACTTTGGACGAAAGAGTTAATAAGAAGGTAAAAACATATTTAAGGCAAAAATATTTTACAGGTTATTGGAATAAATACGATTTTGATATTTATATTTGTAGTGATTTAAATAAAGGCGAAAATTACAGTGAAATTCTTGATTGTCAAATTGTTTACACTAACGAAATAGATGAGAGAGGAGAAAAACTATCGGAAGACGGTTGTTATTTATTAAAAAATGACAATGGCAGTATTAGTTATTTCTTTTCCGAACCTTTTCAGATAATTGATAACAAAGCTATTGCGATGTTGTATGTTTTTATTAACCCAAAATTAATACCGCAAGACATTGGCTATCCTGAATTATTATTAGACGAAAAAATTAAAGTATCCGAAATAAAAGGATACTCGTATGCAAAATACGAAAACCATACAATAATTACTAAATCAGGAGAATATAAATATCCAATAAATGGAAAAGAACTATTTATTTCAAACGAAGAAATTAGCTTTATAAATTCAGGTATATTTAGACACGTAATCTACAGAATTCAAGAAGGAAATTATATCGTTTTAACATCTCAAAAAATTAGTTTATTAAATTATATAATAACTTTTGCTTATATTTTTGTATTACTTAATATTATTATTGTTATAATCTTTTTTATCAATAAACTTCCTTTATTTATTAAAAATAGAAGTTTAGATTTTAGGTCTAAACTAATTTTATCAATGTTTTTTATACTAACACTTTCATTTTTTCTTATAGGTAGTATAACTGTTTATTATAATATTACACAATTCAAATCAAAACATAAAGAGGCTATTGAAGAAAAATTACAATCAATACTAATAATGCTAAGGCAAGAATACCAAGCCAATAAAAATATAGATGTAAGTTGGAACGAAGCAGAACTGAACTCGGTGGACTACAAACTTATAGCATTGTCAGATGTTTTTAGAAACGATATAAATCTGTATAACAGTACAGGAAAACTTATAGCAACTTCTCGTTCCGAAATATTTAGACGACACCTTATTAATAGGTATATAAATCCAGATGCGTTTTTCCAGCTCAAAATAAACAAAGAGTCGGAATATATTAACAACGAAAAAATAAGTATTTTAGAATACGCTTCTGCCTACATTCCGCTTGAAAACGAAGATGGTAAATTGTTGGCATACATCAATATACCGTTCTTTACAAATCCTGAAATATTGCAAAAAGAAATTTCAAATCTTTTGGTAACAATGATAAATTTATATGTTGTATTATTTATTGTTTCAATAATAATAGCAATTTTTCTCTCCGAGCAAGTGGTGTTTCCTTTAAGACTTTTGCAAACTACATTTCAACGACTTGAAGTAGGAAAACAATACGAACATTTAGATTATCGTCAGAATGATGAAATTGGAGAATTAGTTACCGAGTATAATAAGATGGTAGATAAATTGCACGAAAGTATTGATTTGCTTGCTAAATCGGAAAGAGAAAGTGCTTGGAGAGAAATGGCAAAACAAATAGCACATGAGATAAAAAATCCGCTTACTCCAATGAAACTTAGTATTCAGTTTCTTCTACGTTCGTGGAACAACAACGATGATGACTTTGGTGCAAGATTAGAAAAAGTTAGTGAAACACTTATAGAACAAATAGAAGCATTACGAAAAATTGCTACCGAATTTTCGGCTTTCGCCAAAATGCCAAAATCGCAAGATGAAATTATTAACTTGGTTAATAAAATTGAAAACATAATTCAATTATATGAAAACACACAAGATGTAGATATTAAAGCAATATTAAATGGATATAAAGAAGTAAACATTATTGCAGATAACAAACAAATGTCAAGAGTGTTTGTTAATCTTATAAGAAATGCAATACAATCAATACCAAATGGTTTGCAAGGAAAAATATTTGTTAGTTTAGAAATAATAGATGATAATGTAAAAATCACAATAGAAGACAACGGAACAGGAATGAACGACGATGTAAAACAAAAATTGTTTACACCAAGTTTTACTACAAAAACAAAAGGAATGGGACTTGGATTATCTATGGTGAAAAATATAGTTAACAATGCTAAAGGAAAAATTTGGTTTGACTCAAAAATAGGAAGAGGCACAAAGTTTTTCTTGCAATTTCCATTAAATGAAGATAAGGAATGATACAATGGTTCAATGATACAATGATACAATTAATAAATGTGTAAAAAACTTTTGAAATATTAAAATGCTCATTTACAAAGGTAAACTCCAATTCTAATATTTAAAAAAAGCCTTGAGTTTGACCCTTGTGAAAAACGACAAACTTTTATACGGCTACTTATAAGTAACTAAATGAAAAAGAAAAAATACTTGTTTATTTTGCCTTTTTTTAAAATTAAAACAAACCTTAAATAGCTCTCTGTTTGCAGATTTGTTAAAATTCTAAAAGAACAAAAAAACGGCGTATCCTGGAGTTAAGGTCTTAGACCTATTTAATGTTGCTTACGCATTTACATATAATCTTATTATCTATCATGTTACAAATATATAAACAGGTAAAAACTTTTGTATGGGTGCTTACTTATTATTTCATTTTCACTAACCAAATATAAATTAAAAATGAAAATTATTTTTTTATCAAAAATGAAAAATTTTATAACGTCTTATTCGTTTCAATATAATAAGATAGTATTAGAATGTCTTGCGAACACGATATAAGTAAAGCATATTATACATATTTCAGGGAAAATTAATATTTTCATGTTTTTAGCATGATAATTGCAGATATGTAATAAAAATTTAAAAATTAAAATATAAAACTAAAATAAAATAAAATAAAAAATTAACATAATGAAAAATAGATTTTACTACATAGTTATTATTTTCTTTTTATTCACAACAAGTTGTTTAGAAGAAGGTAGTCCTCTGTTTTCCTTTCGTAGTCTTACAGCAGAGTTAATGGTAACCAACGATAGTGCGTATTTGTATCACAGTGCGTTAATAGATACAGTTACTGATTTGAATTTTATTGACGCAGAAGTACAAGGTGATATTTTTGGAATATCAGACTCTTTTGATATTATTTCTTATGGACATTGCTGGTTAATAAATGAAAATTTTGATACTCTTAATCTTGAATATCCAGAAGTTAATGATTCCAGAACAATATTTAAAATAAAATCTGATACAGTTACAACTCTATCAGGAGATGACGAAATTTCTTTTACAAGTTTTTTAAATCCTCTTTTAGTTGATCAACTATACTATATTCGTACATTTATTATAACAGAAAACATAAGTTCAGGAAAAATAGATACTGGTTACAACCAAGTGGTTACTACTTTTAGAACGAGAACACCAAGAGACGTATGGTTTTATGTAGGAAGCATTGCCGACCAAGGAACATTTGGAGTGCGAGAAGATGCAGTATCTTTTGTACTTGAAGAAGATGGAAAAGAATATGCCTATATAACCACTGGTAGTAAAACCAATGCTAACGTTAACGGGGAAATAGTAAATAACACTCCAATGCAAGATACTTGGAAATATGATTATCAAACTGAAACTTGGGAAAGTAGGGCAAATTTCCAAGACAAAAGAGACAGAGCTGTGGCATTTGTAATAGATAATGAAGGCTATGTAGGTACTGGGACTTATACCTACGAAGATGATAATGACCCAATGCCTGAAAAAGATTTTTATAAATACAATCCCGTAAATAATGAGTGGACATCTTGGGGGGCAGGTATAGATTCTATGCCCGAAAATGCAGAACGATATGATGCTGTTGCTTTCTCTATTAAAGTAAATGGAAAAGAATATGGTTATGTGGGACTTGGAGCTTGGGAAGACAAAAGACTTCGTAAAGATTTTTATAGATTCGACCCTACGGCATCAGAAGGATCGCAGTGGAAATGGCAAAAAAATTATCCTATGTTAGACGATGAGGCAGGAAAAATAGAAGCTGTAGCGGCTGTTGTAAACAATATAGCAATAGTAGGTTCGGGGCTTTCAGGTAATAATAACACAGATGCTTATTACACAAAAGATTTTTATAAGTACGATGCAGAGAGCAATGAGTGGGCCTCTATATCTACATTTCCAGGTAATCCAAGAGCAGATGCTGTAGCATTTGGCTTATCGTTTGAGAGAGATGGGGTGCAAAAAAACTATTTTTATGTTGCTACAGGTCGCACAGAAACTTCTGGTGTTTTACTTAACGATTTATGGGCCTACGATACAGATCTTTCTACATGGAAAAACAAATCAGATATTGAAGACAATGGCGATGTTGCAGAAGCAAGAGAAGGAGGAGTTGCGTTTTCAATTAATAAAAGTCATGTAGCCTACGGAGCAACTGCACGTGCTTATGTATTACTTGGTAAAAAAGTAGATGGTAGCACTTATCTGATGACAAAATTTTGGGAGTATCTACCATAAAGAAACATTATTTAATTCTACTTTACGAACTTATTATTTTCCTATTCCTTTATAAATTAGGTATTTGAATATTATAAAAATTGGGCGTTTTTCACGAGTGTCAAGCTCAAGGCTTTTTTGAAATATTAGAATTAAAGT
>JAOZTW010000892.1 GCA_029938985.1 Bacteroidales bacterium
ACTACATTTAGCTTGCCCATCTATTTTTATATTATAATATTTTGCTAAGTCAATTTCTGAAATAGCTAAACTTGGTTGGCTTTTTTCTGAATTAATTGAAAAAAGTGCTGTCAAAGGTAAAAACCATTTATAAAATATTTTATAATCATTTTCAAATTTATCAATAATTTGTGTAGAATTATGATTAGCACGAAAATAATAACACAATTCTGAAAGTACTGTTTTATTAATAAAATAGTTTTCCAAAGAATGGTATTTTGTTTTAAAAAAATCTTTATTATTAAATATTACCTCTTCCCATTCTTCTGTTGCAAAATCGGAATAATCCTTATCTACAAAAAATAAAATTTTACCTGTTTTAATTTGTTGTTTTGTTATTTTATTTTCTTTCAAATCTTTATAAACTTTATATATATCATGTTTTCTTTTAGAAGACTTTATTTTTACCTTATAATTAAAAGCCTTAAAAAACTTTTTTATATAAAATAAATAAAAGATTTTATCATCTTCCACACCCTCTACATAACATTTTACTGTATTATCATTGTTGAATGCTTTGTGGGTAAGTTCATTTAACTCTAAATCTGTTGTTTCATTATTTACATCATCAAAATATGCCATGTTTTTTATTTTTTTATGAAATTATCTAAACTATTAACATTTTTAAACATATTTTTGTAAACATAAGGAGAATGTGTTGCAGACAGCATTCCAATTGTTCCAGTTTTACAAATATCAGGTAAAATATTTTTTTGCCAAAAAATAGAAATTGATAATTCTGGTTCATCAAAAATAACAAAATATTTTTTATTATTTAAATAAAGATATGTAAAAACTGCAATTATTTGTTTTTCGCCAGAAGATAATTCTGATAATTGAATTTCAGTATTATCAAGTAATTCTATAAAAAAAATATTTCTCTCTTCGTTATAATTTATTTTTTTATTATCTTTAAAATATTTATTTACAACACTAATAAATTCTCTTAAAATTAAATTAAACTTATTGTTTTCTTTTGATTTTACTATATTACTAAGAAAATTAGTAATCAATTTTTCAACATCTTGCATACCAAACTCCGCAAAATTAATGTGAATATCATTTTTTTGGCTTCTTGTTTCATTAAAATCCGACCACAAATTTGAAAAGAAATTTTTAATAAACTCTTCTTTATCCTTTCTTTCATAATCATCTTCTTCTCCTTCTAAATTTGTACTAATCTCTTCAAAGTTTTTTTTAACATAACCACGAGAAAATTCGTTTAAATTTGAAAAAATATTCAAAAATTCGTTTTCAGTTCTTCGGTAAGTTGGTAAGTACATTACAGGAAACTCTTCAAATTCAGGATAAATACTCCTCGGCTCAGATATATTTCGTATTTTATCTATCACTTCAAGTAGTTGACCTTGTCGCCAATAATTATCCATTTCAATTCGTTCTATTACATAGGGTTGTTTCTTTAATACATCAAAATTATTATTTTTAAAAATTTTAAGTAAATCATTTTTAATAGGATATTCACTTGAAACATTTTCAATTATTGTTAATGGAGTTTCTATTTCTATTTTATTGTTATCATAAAAATATTCTTTTTTATCAATTGTAACTCCCATTGTAGAGAAAGGAAATTTTGATAATGAATCCCATTTTTTGGTTAAAAAGAAATATGTCATTTTTAAAATTGTAGTTTTTCCTCCACCATTTTCTGCCACCAGAATTAATTTATTTTCCATTAATTCAATTGTGTAACTTCTATTACCAAATAAATTTTTAATCTCAATTTTTGATATTTCCATAATTAAAAAACTTTTAAAAACCTAAAAACAACTTGCAAAGATATATAAGTATTTTAAATCAATATTTTACAAAATTTGTTTTAAAATACTCTTGTACCAAAAATAAATT
>JAOZTW010000893.1 GCA_029938985.1 Bacteroidales bacterium
AAAAATAAAATTGGAAAATAGTTTATAATAATTAATTTTGTAATTATTTATTTTCAAAAAAATATACAATGGCAAAGCAACCCAATTACTATCAAGAACTAAAACAGCTTAAAGAATATATAAAAAGCGAGAGCAATGAAAATGCAAAAAGTCCGTTGCTGTATCCTTTGTTTAAGAAATTGTATAAAGATAAATTTAAAATAGAATCGGAAGCACAAAATGCCGACATTTATATTGAAGGAACTTTAATTGTAGAAAGCAAAACTCATTTTTCTGACTGGCTATCTGGTTTTTATCAAGCTATTCATTATCAAAAAAAGTTTGGACTTGCTTATACAACAATATTTGTTATTGCCCATAAATTTGTGGGTATTTGGAAAGTAAATAAAATTCCAGAATTTGCGGTTATTCTATCGCATTCGTCCGATGCAGTTGTTGCTCCAAACAAAATAGGGAAACTTAATGCCAAAAAAACATCTAATAAAAATAAAAAAGAAATTCAAGAATCGGCTATTTATTGGTTAGAACCAACTAATTTGGATTTAAACTTTTTTAGAGAAAAAGACAAAGGAGCAAAAAGTATTGAATACGAAATTCATGAAATTTTAAATATTCTCTCAAACATAGAATCGGATAGGATTCAAATTAACACACACAATTTTATCCAATCGATAGAATATTTTAAGCAATTTTTTGAAAACCCTATAGATGCAGTTCATTGTTTTTATACAATAGTGGCTTATTGGGACATAACAAGCACAGTGTCAACAAACGAATACACCGACTATTTTACTGTAAACGGATTTAAAGGAAAACGAAATAGTGAACAAGTGTTGATTAATCCAAAATATTTTAAACAACTTGAAAAATATATAGAATCGCATTATATATTTACTAATGAGGGGTCGGGATTAACTGTTGATTATTATTTTGGACGTTTTGACGAGGTGATGGCTGCAATAGACCCCGAATATGTAAAACAACATGGCATATTTTTTACCGATGATAACTTGAGTAAATTTGCTTTGCAATTTGCAAATAAACATCTACTTGAAAAAATAGATTCCGATTATTTTGTTTTTGACCCAGCTGGAGGTTCGGGAAACTTGATTACAAGCTGGAAAGCAAAGGTGGGACATAAAATAGTTTCGGAATTACAGCCCGATTTATTAAGAACAATTGAACGCCGAATGCGAATAGACCCGTTTCATGTAGAAATAGGATTTACAATTATTCCACGAACCAGAGACAGTGAAGGACTGAATTTTTTAAATATTTCGGCAGAAGAATATATTAATAAAGTGGAGAAAGAACTTAAGTATAAAAATTTAAAACTCAACAAACCATTAGCTTTTCTATTAAATCCGCCATACAAAAATACCGACGAAAAAGCGGATACTCGAAAAAAATTGGAGGCAAATTACGATATTCATCAATCTATTCTTGACTTGACAGGAAAAGATGCAGGACGAGAACGTTACCTTGCTTTTTTGGGACAGATAATAAATATTTCGCAACTTCAAAATCAAAAAAATATTAAACACGAAACTATTATTTTGATTTTTACGCCTACATCGTGGTTAATTCCTCGTCCCACATTTACCGATTTTAGAACAAAGTGGGATAAACATTTTGAATATATAAACGGTTTTATTGTTACAAGTAACGAATTTTTTAAGCTAAAAGGAAAATGGCCTCTTGCATTCACAATGTGGAAATACAAATATAAGGAAGACCGCAATAATAAAGTAAAATTATTTGATTATACTTATCTGAAATCAAATGATTTAAAAATAAATTGGGACATTAGTAATAAAGAATTTAATTTAATTGTAAAAGAAGGTAAAAAGATAAAATTAGATAATAGTAGAGGGGATATTAGAAATAAATTACCAAAAATAAA
>JAOZTW010000279.1 GCA_029938985.1 Bacteroidales bacterium
ACAAAGGTAAACTTTAATTCTAATATTTCAAAAAAGCCTTGAACTTGACACTCGAGAAAACGCCAAAAGTTTCAACCGAATTTCAATTGTTTTTGAACTGAATTTCCATTGAATTTCAGTTCAAATTATCAATTTGTTCATTCAATGCTTTAATTTTTGTTTCAGCATCGTTTTGTTTGGTTTTTTCTTTATCTATAACCATTTTAGGTGCATTATTAACAAATCGTTCATTACTAAGTTTTTTCATTACCGAATTTAAAAAACCCGTTTGATATTTAAGTTCCTTCTGTAGTTTTTCAAGTTCTTCTTCTTTATTTATAGTATCACCAAGCGGAATGTAATATTCTGTATTTTTAACAATAAAAGAAGCTACGCCAGTCATTTTTTCTTCAATCATTTTTAATGCAGAAAGTCCACAAGATTTAATAATAATTTGGTCAAAATAATTGTAATATTTGTCTTTGGTTATCGGGCGAATATTTAGTTCTAATTTGATTTTATATGATATATTTTTATCTTTTCGTATCTTTCTAATATTAGTAATAATTTTTTGAGTATTCTCAAAATTTTTAAGAATATCTTTTGAATAGCCGTTTGATTTAGGCATATCTTGCAACATAATAGTCTCTCCTTTTTGTCGTTCTGTAATATGTTGCCACAATTCTTCTGTTATAAACGGCATAAATGGGTGTAATAATTTCAGTAATTTATCAAAAATAATTATTGTAGAATCGTAGGTAGCTTTATCTATTGGCATTTGATAATCAGGCTTTATTGCCTCCAAGTACCAAGATGCAAAATCGTCCCAAAACAATCTGTAAACTGTCATTAGTGCTTCCGATAATCTAAAATCACTATATTGATTATCAAGCAGTTCTATTGACTTATTTAATTTAGCCTCAAACCAATCAATTGCCGATTTAGCATTTGCGGGTTGAGCAATATTAGCGTCTATTTTCCAACCATTTAATAATTTAAAAGCATTCCAAATTTTGTTGCAAAATTTTTGCCCCTGTTCTGGCAGGTCATCTCTATATCTTAAATCTCCACCTTTTGGAGAACATAACATCATACCAACTCGTACACCATCAGCACTATACTTATCAATTAATTTTAATGGGTCTGGCGAATTTCCAAGCGATTTCGACATTTTTCTTCCCTGTTCGTCTCTTACCATTCCGGTAAAATACACATCGTTAAATGGTTTTTGATTACGATATTCGTAACCCGAAATAATCATTCGTGCCACCCAAAAGAAAATAATATCGTGTCCAGTAGCCAAAACATTTGTTGGATAATAATAATTAATTTCCTTATTGTCAGGATTATTTATTCCATCAAATACAGAAATAGGCCACAACCACGAAGAAAACCAAGTATCAAGTACGTCTTCGTCTTGTCGTAGGTCTGATGATATTAAATCTATGTTACCTGTTTTTTGTTTGGCAAGTTTAAGAGCTTCCTCAATTGTTGCAGCTACTACAAAATCGTTGCTGTTTGGTAAGTAATAAGCTGGTATTCTGTGTCCCCACCAAAGTTGACGAGAAATATTCCAGTCTCTAATATTTTCCATCCAACGGCGATATGTGTTTTTAAATTTTTTGGGAAGAAAACGAATATTATCATTTTCAACGTTTTCAATAGCTGGCTTAATAAGCTCTTCCATTTTTAAGAACCATTGCATAGAAAGTTTTGGTTCAATAACAGCATTTGTTCTTTGCGAAAAACCTACTCTGTTAGTATAATCTTCTGTTTTAACAAGGCAACCAATATTTTTTAAATTTTTCACAATTTTTTTACGAACCAAAAAACGGTCTTTTCCAATATATAATTGAGCTTGCTTGCTCATTGTACCGTTGTCGTTAAAAATATCGTAAGAATCCAAATTATGTTTCTGACCAAGCATATAGTCGTTTTCATCGTGAGCTGGTGTAACTTTTAATGCTCCAGTACCAAATTCAATGTCAATATAATCATCAGTAATAATGGGAACAACTCTGTTTACCAATGGAATAATAACTTTTTCACCATGCAAATGTGTGTATCGTGCGTCATCAGGATGAATACAAACAGCCGAATCGCCAAGTATAGTTTCTGGGCGAGTTGTAGCAATTGTTATGTATTGTTCCATGTTCTTTATTTTATATCTAACATAATATAATTTAGACTGTTCGTCTTTATATTCTACCTCTTCGTCCGAAATTGCGGTTTGAGCATCTGGATCCCAATTTACCATTCGTACTCCCCTGTAAATCAATCCTTTTTTATGTAAATCTAAAAATACTTTTATTACACTTTGATATAAATCTTGGTCGAGAGTAAATTTTGTTCTTGCCCAGTCGCAAGAAGAACCTATTTTTTTGAGCTGTTCTAAAATTATTCCGCCATGTTTACGTGTCCACTCCCAGGCATGTTCAATAAATTGGTCTCGGGAAATATTTGTTTTGTTAATTCTTTCTTTTTTAAGCTTATCCACAACTTTTGCTTCTGTTGCAATTGCGGCATGGTCTGTTCCTGGCACCCAGCAAGCGTTTTTTCCCTGCATTCTGGCACGCCTTATTAGTATGTCTTGAATTGTGTTATTCATTATATGCCCCATGTGCAGAACTCCTGTTACATTTGGTGGAGGAATTACTATTGTATAAGGCTCTCTATCATCTACTTCGGAATGAAAAAAATCATTCTCAATCCAATATTGATACCATTTATTTTCTACTTTGCTGTGATTATAATTTTTTGAAATATTCATTTTTATTGAATTTATGGGATTTCTTATGTGTTTAAATATTCTTCGGGAAAATCTGATTTTCAGAGTTTTATTAATAAAAAACAGAAACTTTATTTATAATAATATTAATTTGTTATGTTGTAAAACATGCCTTTTTAAAAAAACAATGATTTAAAAATAATTAAATTTTAAGGTGTAAACCAATTCCTTATTGTTAATTTCTAATTGTCGTTTACAGTCTTATGAATCTAATATTTTTAACAAAAGACAAAAGTACAATATTTTTTTTATTTGAAAAAATAAAAATTTTCTAAATGTTTTAAGTTTATGTTAAAATTGTTATAAAAACATCTTTAATTATTTAAACTTCCTAAATTTGTATTGAGAATTTTTAAAATTGTTTTAAAAAGACAAACATTATTTTTCCTGCTTTTTTATAATTTTAATAGATATTTAATAATATATTGTTCACTATAAATAAAATGTAATTATCTGTTATTATGTTATATAAAATTTATGTATCTATTTTGTAATGCCTATATTAATGTGTTGTATCTTTATAGTAATACAAAAAAAATTGTTTATTAAAAAATAGATTATTAATACTGAAAACCTTGATTTTCAAATTTACTACATCTTAGTGAAATTGAAATAATAAGTAAATTCGGCATTTTTCATAAATGCAAATTATTGCCTTATTTTGATTATTTTAAAATCCTCATTTACAATAAGTAAACTGCGGTATTTAAAAAATTAAAATACCTTGTGCTTTACACTTATGAAAAACGCCGTAAATTCATAATACGCCGTTTTTTTGTTCTTTTAAAATGACAAAATATACAAGTAGATTAAGGTTACTTCTTTTTTCTTTTTCACTTAGTTTTTGTTTTTTATTATTTTTTTAATATCTTTGTTTTTAAATTTGATAAATAATAAAATATGAATATTTCAATAATTGTGGCAATTGCAAATAAAAATGCCATAGGTAACAATAACAAATTGCTTTGTTACTTACCCAACGACCTAAAATGGTTTAAAAAACACACCAGTAGTTTCAATATTCTTATGGGGCGAAACACATTTTTATCCTTACCAAAAGGAGCTTTACCCAAACGAACAAATATTGTATTAACTCACAATAAATCAGAAATTTTTGAAGGTTGTAAAATGGCGTATTCAATAGAGGAGGCAATAAGTTTTTTTGATAAAGAAAAACTCAATTTTGTAATTGGTGGAGCTTCAGTTTACTCACAATTTTTACCTTTGGCTACACGTTTGTATTTAACCAAAATACACCATGACTTTGAAGCAGATACATATTTTCCAGAAATTAACTTTGATAAATGGAAGCAAATAGAAGAAACACACAATAATATTGACGAAAAAAATAAATTTGAACACACTTTTTATATCTTTGATAAAAAATGAATATATTTAAAAAATTTCCAAAAACATTTTGGGTCGCTAATTCAATAGAATTATTTGAACGTTGGGGTTGGTATGGGTTATTTAATGTATTAGCCTTGTATTTAACCAATTCAACCGATACTGGAGCTCTCGGTTTTGAGCAATCACAAAAAGGAATGTTGATGGGAGTAATTTCGTCTATGGTTTATTTTTTACCTGTTTTTACTGGAGCTATTGCCGACAAGGTAGGTTACAAAAAAAGTTTAATTGTAGCTTTTATTCTCTATTTTGTTGGTTATATACTTATGGGAAAAATGACAAATTATTATTCCGTATTTATAGCTTTTGGAATTGTAGGACTTGGTGCTGCAATATTCAAACCCATTGTATCTGCCACTATTTCAAAGACTACCACTAAAAAAACCTCCTCACTCGGTTTTGGTATTTTTTATATGATGGTAAATCTTGGAGCTTTGATTGGTCCTGTTTTTGCCTCCAAACTCCGAGAATTCAGTTGGGATTATGTTTTTTATTCCTCAGCTATTGTTACAGGTATCAATATTTTGCTTGTTATATTTTTATTTAAAGAACCAGAACGTGAGAAAAATACAGAAAGTTTTTTAGTCTCAGTAAAAAAAATATTAATCAACCTTTTTACAGTTCTAAAAAACTGGAAATTTTTACTATTTTTACTTTTGATTGTTGGTTTTTGGACAATGTATTTACAACTGTTTTTTACACTTCCAGTATTTATTGTTCAATGGATGGACACAAGTTTGTTGTACGATTTTATAGCTAATATTTCTCCAAATTTGGCAACCAAAATTGGAACACCACAAGGTGATATTGCACCAGAAATGATATTAAATATTGATGCTTTATATATTGTTATTTTTCAGTTAATTATATCAACTATTGTGTTAAAATGGAAAGCTCTAAATGCAATGATAAGTGGTATTTTTGTTGCGGCAATAGGTCTGGGTTTGATGTTTATGTTTAACAACCCATTTTTCATTTTTCTTGCAATGCTTGTATTCTCTTTTGGAGAAATGGCAAGTTCTCCAAAAATAACTGAATACATAGGACTTATAGCTCCAAAAGAAAAAAAAGCTATGTATATTGGAATGTCTTTTTTGCCTTTGGCGGCTGGTAATTTTTTGGCTGGTATATTGTCGGGAAGTGTGTATGCCTCAATGTCTGATAAAATTACTATGATAAAAAAGGAGTTTACTCTAAATAATTGGCAAATTCCCGAAGGTGAAAATTTCACTAAAAACGACCTAACTAATCTGGCTTGTGAAAAATTAGGAAAAACAGATATTGAACTAACTCAGTATCTTTGGGAGACTTATAATCCAAATAGTATTTGGTATGTTTTTACTGCCATTGGAATGCTAACAGTTGTTGGTATGTTGATTTACAATAAGTTTATTCTTAAAAAAGAAATTTCAGTATAAAACAGAGTCCTGTTTTTGGCTATTTGTTAAAAGTTGGAGAATAAGATTTGAGTAAAACGTTCACGATTTATAAGAATTTTAGGCATTTTTCATAAATGCAAATTTCTTCGTTACTTTTGAAATATTAAAATGCTCATTTATAAAGGTAAACTTTAATTCTAATATTTCAAAAAAGCCTTGAACTTGACACTCGTGAAAAACGCCTTGTTTCTATCTGAAAAAGGTAGAAATAAGTATGCTTACAAAAGTTTTTACTCGTTTGTGTTTCTTTAACCTATTGGTTTGTAATCACATAATTGTATCATTGAACCATTAAATAATTGTATCATTCCTTAAATTATCAAAACAAACAATTTAAAATATTTTTGGTAAATAAATTATTGCCCCTACAATTACTGCAAAAAATACGGTTAATAGAACTGCTCCAGCAGCTACATCTTTTATTGTGCCAGCTAATTTGTTAAATCCTGGAGAGATAAAATCAACTATTAATTCAATAGCCGTATTTAACACTTCGGCGGTCAAAACCATTGAAATAACAATAATTACTGCCACCCATTCAATAGCACTAACTTTTAGAATAATGTTTAGTGCTACTGCAATAAGCATTACAGCTGTGTGAATCCAAGCATTATGCTGAGTTTTGTAAATATATGCAATTCCTTTGAAAGCATAATTGAAACTCAAAATACGTTTTTTAATCGAAAATTTATGTTCTTTCATTTTTTATAAAATTAGAACCTATATGAATCAAACTGGGTTTGTTTATAAAAAAACAAGTCTTAACTTAGTACCCATACAAAAGTTTTTACACTTTTGTATTTCTTTAATCTATTGGTTTATAATCACATAATTGTATCATTGAACCATTGAATAATTGTATCATTCCTTAAGTCTTTGTTTTTCATTAAATTAAAAAAAACTTATTAATATATCAGAAATGTAACTCCAAGCTCAATCTTGGAAAAAACGTAGAATAGTCGCAGACATGTCAGAAAAAATGCTTGATTAGTAAACTATTCGCTAAGTGAAAATGAAATAAATAAGTAACTATAGGATACACCGTTTTTTTGTTCTTTTAGAATTTTAACAAATCTGCAAATAGCGAGCTATTTAATGATATTTTTTAAATTTTTAAAAGGGCAAAATAAACAAGTAGAATGGGGTTAGGCATATCAAAATAAATAATTAACCATTTAAACTTGTTCTTTTGAATTTT